>JAIRWS010000134.1 GCA_031268855.1 Candidatus Margulisiibacteriota bacterium
CGTTCCGTTTAATGACAGTTTGGCTTGTCTGTACTGGCGCGCCATGCGAAGCGTGGCGCCGAAGCTGTCAACTGTACCATCTTGCCTCGCGTTAAGCGAGGCAACTAGTCTGCCGTTAAAAGAGTGCGGTTTAACATATGCTTTTTGCGTGTAAAGAAAGCGGTTTGGTTGGTCACATAGGTAATACTTTATTCTCCGGCGTTAGTAATTTTGATGATGTATACCAGGGTATAGTACTCCGGCACCACACTGAACGCTGCGGCTGCCGTGGACTTTATTGCCGTGCCTGTCCCTTTGTCCAAACCTGTTGACCTTTGCTTTTGTGCTTTTGGACAAAAATACCGCAATAAAAAAGCCGGTCGATCGACCGGCTTTTTATTTTTATCCTTTTTCCCCCCGAAAAAAGGATAAGCTAATGGTTTTGGTTTTTGAGCAGGGCTTCCAGCAGCCTGCGCTCGTCCACGCTGAGTTTTTGCTCAATGCGCCCCAGCAGTATTTCTTTTTGTTTCTCTTCGCGCTCCCGCGAACGTATCCATTCCTGCACCGCTTCGTCGGTGGCGTTCTGCATCGTGATCCCCAGCTTGGTCGCCAAAAATTTCAAACTCTGATGCAGCTCGTCGCTCACGTACAAAATCTTGCTCATAACCCGCCCGCTTTCCTTACTTAATCAAATAAGTAATTGTTTATTTGATTAAATATAACAAAAAATAATTTATATTACAATATAAAATCTTAAAATAATTATTTCTTATATATTTTATAATATTTCAGGATTTTGTCAAGCCTTAAATTCGTTTAATTTACCGAAAAAATATAGTCAAATAGGTGTTAATTATTATAGAATGCTTGTTAAGAATTGTTTTCGTATTATACGAATGTTATAATTTTCGCATGGTCAATCAAAAATTGCGGACGTTTTCCGAAATTTCCCAGATAATTATTTCCACGCTCAATACCCGTGAAATTTACAATAATATTGTGAAGCTTATCGCTGAAGCCGTGGGCGTTGACCGCGCGATTTTTTTTATTGACCAAAATGACACGCTGGTGTCGGTGGCCGTGCACGGCGCGCCGGCGCAGGGTGTGCTTGGCCGCGCCCTCGACAAAAACACTTCCGTTTTTGGGCGTTTGTACCGCGACGGCAGACCCAGGCTCCTGCGGGCGACACGCCAGACCGATCTGGTCAGGATGCTGGGCGCCGCGCAGTATTACACCGTGCCCGTGCAAACGCGCGACAAGACGCTGGGCATACTGGCAGTGGACAATGTGCCGTCGGGGCGGCCGCTGGCCGATCTTGACGAGGAATTGCTGGAGGCTCTGGCCGGGCAGCTGGCCGTGGCCATCGAAAACGCCGCCCGCGTGGCCGAGCTGGCGCGGCTCAATAGAGAGCTGGCCGCCAACACCATAATCTCGGACATTATGCATCAGATCAAAAATCCGCTGACCCCGCTCAAAATGTTCGCGCAGCTGGCGGAAATGTATCCGGACAAACAAAAATTTTGGGCGGAGCACGGCTCTGTTATCAAAGAGGAAATTCAAAATCTGGAAAACAATGTGCAGGCTATTTTGAGTTTTACCCGCCGCGCGGAATTTAAGATCCAGCCGCTGGATCTGGCGGATGTTGTGCAAAAAGTTTTGAGCTTGGTCAAAGTGCAGGCGCAGAACGCCGCGGTGCGGATAATCGTAAATATTGCCGGAGGCCTGCGGGTACTGGCCGACCTGCCGGCTTTTCAGCAGGCTTTGCTCAATCTCCTGCTCAACGCGATCGAGGCCATGCCGCCGGAGCGCAAAGGGAAGATCGAAATTTCAGCCCGGCTTGCTGAGGATAGAGCCGCGGCGGTCATCACTATCCGCGACAATGGCTGCGGCGTCAGCAAAAACAATCTAAAAAAAATATTTACGCGACGTTTCACGACTAAAGCCAAAGGCAATGGCCTGGGGCTGGCTGATGTGCATCGTATTATTGAGGAACACAAAGGCAGTATCACCGTGCAGTCGAAATTAAACAAAGGCACAGTATTCACGATAGAGATGCCGTCCGCCGCGGAAAAAATTTAGCCGATCTGGCTGACGCGCCGCGCATGCCGTCCGCCCTCGAATGGCGTGTCTAGCCAGACCTTTACGATCTTTTTGGCTAATTCCGGCTCGACGCTGCGGCCGCCCAGCGCGAGGATATTGGCGTCGTTGTGCCGGCGGGACATTTCCGCCAGATACTCGCTAGCGCAGTTGGCGGCGCGGATGCCTTTGACCTTATTGGCCGCGATGGATATGCCGATGCCCGTCCCGCAAAAAATTATTCCGCGCTCGGCCTGTCCGGAGGCGACAGCTTCCGCGGCTTTCCTGCCGTATTCAGGATAATCCACGGACTCCGCGGAGTGTGTGCCCAGATCGCTGACCGCATAGCCGCCGAGTTCCGCGAGAAATTTTTTGATAATTTCTTTTAATTCAAATCCGCCGTGGTCGCTGGCCAGAACTAGTTTGGGCATTGACTGATTATAACACAGCATTCTCACCGTACCCGTCTAATATAGATCAGCGAATAATAGGCCGGCATGTTGTAGGCGTTCGTGTCCGTGGCGGAACTGTTGTCATTGCTGGTTGTTCCAGAATGAGTGTGCGTTGCGTCTAGAGAAATACCTTTGTATCCGGACACGCCTGTTTTGGTTTCTCCATATGCTGGATCGTGTAATACACTTGCCGCAGAACTTCTGGATAAAATTCCTAAAGCAGAATCATGACTCACACCACCATTACTAGCCCCATCGATGATTACAAAAGTTGTAAAACTCCCTGTTAGGGTTTTGCTGGTGGAAGATGTTGTAAACCCATGCGTGTGCTTCGGCAGCATAGCGGCGGTCAAGGCATTGCTGCCGCCGATATTCGCCAGACCGCCCTTGCCCTTGATAAATTTATCTTCCAGATCAGGGGTTAGGCCATTATTGTAATTTGTTCTATTGCAGGAATACCAGCCGAACAATGTAACATTATCTTGCCAGCTCGTCCCGTCGTACATCAGTATAGTGCCTATCGGCAGGCTGTCCTGTTTGCCGCTGAACGCATTAGCTATAGCCTGAACTTCGCTTGCCATTAAGTCCAGAGCGTCATGTACCGCTTTGGTTGAAGGATACTCCGTGGAGTTGCTGTTGCTCAAAGTATCTTTTTTATTGTTCACATTTTCTTTGGTATTCAACGCCGCAGTCATGCCCGCCGCCGAAAGCTGTTCGCCTTTCTTAATAAAATACGGCGCCTCTTCAAATTTGTCATTGTAATTATTGGTGACCATAAAAATACCCCCTTGTGTTTGATGCCATAATTATAGCACATTTTATAGCAAAATGCTACTAAATTTTATCTGACAATACTATAAAGATAATCCCTTGAAATGGATATATTGATTTAGAAAGGTTGTGTGTCCATGGACATGGAAAAAGACGTGACGGACAAAGAATTAAAACGCCTGATCAGCCAGAAATTAAAACAGCTGCGGAAAAAAAGCGGTAAAACTATTGAAGAAACCGCGCAGGATTTGGATCTGGATTATTCGATATTTTACAATCTCTACAATGGCCGGCGGCTGCCCCGCCTGACGACGCTGGTCAAACTGAGCCGCCGCTATGGTTTGCCGATAGAATATTGGTTTAAGGATTTGGCCAAAATGCCGCCGAAAAATACGGCTTGGGCGGAACGCCGCGCCGCGGAATTTAACCTGCTCAAAAATTTTAACCGTTTGGACGGGCCGACCCGACAGGTAATGTCCCGCGTTTTGCAAAAACTCGGCAAAGGGCGGGGTTAATTTTCATTTTTAATAGATAGGTGTATTATACGCCGATATTTATTTTATTTGGAGCGGCGGACGAAGGAGCTTTTATGCGTTCGGACAATGTCAAACAGGGCCCGGCTCGGGCGGCGCACCGCGCTTTGCTGCGCGCGACGGGGCTGCGGGACGGGGATTTTCGCAAGCCGTTCATCGGCGTGGCCAATGCTTACACTAATATTATCCCCGGGCATCTGCATTTAAATAAATTGGCCGAGGCGGTCAAAACGGAGATCGTCCAGGCCGGCGGCGTGCCTTTGGAGTTCGGCGTGATCGGCGTCTGTGACGGCATCGCCATGGGGCATGAGGGCATGAAATATTCGCTGGGCTCGCGGGAATTGATCGCGGACTCGGTTGAGACCATGGGGCAGGCGCATTGCTTTGACGCCATAGTTCTCCTGCCCAATTGCGACAAGATCGTGCCGGGCATGATCATGGGCGCCTGCCGCCTCAATATTCCGACGATAGTTTTATCCGGCGGGCCGATGCTGGCCGGTGAGCGCAACGGCCAAAAATTAGACTTGAATTCCGTATTTGAAGCGGTCGGCCGGTTTAATCAAGGGCTGATTTCGGCAGAGGAATTTCACGCTATTGAGTGCGCGGCCTGCCCCGGGCCGGGTTCCTGCTCGGGCATGTTCACGGCCAATTCCATGAACTGTTTGTGCGAAGCTCTGGGTCTGGCTCTGCCGGGCAACGGCACGATACCGGCGGTGGATCCGCGGCGCGTCGATCTGGCGCGCCAGGCCGGAAAACAAATTGTGGAGCTGGTCAAAAAAGATCTGAAGATCCGCGACATCCTCAAAAAAGAAGCGTTCGATAACGCGCTGGCGCTGGATATGGCGCTCGGCTGCTCGACAAACTCCGCGCTGCATCTGCCGGCCATCGCCTACGAGGCTGGCCTGGAGATCACTTTGCGCCTGATCAATGAGGTTTCGGAAAAAGTCGCGCATCTCTGCGATCTGGCGCCAGCTGGCCCAGACCATCTGGAAGACCTTGACCGCGCGGGCGGCGTCATGGCCGTGCTGAATGAACTGGATAAAAAAAGCATTTTGCAGAGAGATCTGCCGACCGTGACCGGACGATCTATTGCTGAAAATTATAAAAACCATCCGGTATTGGAGCATAAAGTTATCGCGCCGATCGACAAACCCTATCATGACAAAGGCGGGCTGGCCGCGCTTTTCGGCAATATTGCCCGTGACGGCGCGGTCGTGAAACAATCGGCTGTCGCTCCCGCGATGCTCAAACACAGCGGCCCGGCAAAAGTATTTGACAGCGAGGATGCGGCTTATCAGGCGATCACCGGCGGCAAGATCGTCAAAGGCGATGTGGTGGTGATCCGTTACGAGGGTCCTCAGGGCGGTCCGGGTATGCGCGAAATGCTGCTGCCGACTTCGACGATCGCCGGTATGGGGCTGGATAAAGATGTGGCGCTGATCACCGACGGCCGGTTTTCCGGCGCGACGCGCGGCGCGTCCATCGGCCATATTTCTCCCGAAGCTATGGCTGGTGGCGAGATCGCTTTGCTCAAAGACGGCGATATTATTGAGATCGATATTCCGCAGAAAACGCTCAACGCGCGGATTTCCGCGCCGGAAATGGAGCGGCGCCGCCAGGCCTGGCAAAAACCAGAGCCGAAAATCAAGACCGGCTATCTGGCGCGCTATGCCAAGCTGGTAACTTCGGCCAATTTAGGCGCGGTCGTGCAATAAATGTCTCTGGGGGTAAAAATATTCCGCGGCGGAGAAGATCTGCCATCCGCGATCGGACAGCTGGAAAAAGAAGCCGCGGTCGATAAAACCTATGTGCTGTACACCGGCAATGAAATTGTCGGCTGGACACAAATTCTGAAACAGGATACCGGACAATACGAATTGGGTTATTTGGAGATTTTGCCCAAATACCGCGGTAAAAAATACGGCCGCGCGCTGGCGCGTTTTGCCCTGTATGAAAATGCGGCGCGGGAAATTTACGCGCTGACTATTATTCCGGAGTTTTTTGAAAAGCTCGGTTTTGTCCGCGCGGCTTATCCGCCGTTCGTCGACCACAGCTCTCCAGAGTGTCAGGCCTGTGAGCCGGCGCGCTGCGTGGCTTTGCTTTTTACCAAACCGGCTGATCTGGTGCGGTATGGCGCCGAGCAAAAACTCCTGCGGAAATATGAGCAGGATATTATTACCGGCCGTAATTTTATGGGCAGCGAGTTCTCCGCGGCCAATGAAAAAACCTGGACCTACGCCGAGAACATTTATTTTTTGGAGATCGATAATTTTTTGTTTCTGGTGGCCTATCCTCTAGCCGAAGAACCTTTTGGCGTGGTCTGCCCGTACCGCAGTATTCCCGATACCGCGCTGGATAAATATTTTGCCCGTCTGCGCGAGCTGAACATTCACCAGCTGGCTTATGTGAACGCGCAGATCTGCCGCCTGCTGCATAAATATTCCGGCGCGCCGCGGCTGAGATTTCAGGAAGACCGCGCTAATTTTGATTATCTGTACAAAGTCAGTGATTTTGCGGCCTACGCCGGCGCGCGTTTTGCCGATAAACGCAACCGCTTGAAAAAATTTCTGCGCAATAATTCTCCCGCGGAGATAATTTCGTACCGGCCGGAATTAAAAGAAATGTTTTTGAGTTTTGCCGAAAAAAAACTGACCGCCATGCAAGTCGGCGTGATTTCCGCGGAGGTTTTAAAGCTGGGGCTGGCGCAAGATCTTTATCAAGGCTTTCTGGTCAAGATCGGCCGCGCGGAGATCGGTCTGCTTTTGTACAGTGAGCTTAATCCACGCACGGCGATCGTGCATTTTGAACTGATCGATGAGAGTTACGATGGCATCGCGCAGTTCATGAACAATTATCTCGGTCAGGCGTTGTCCGGCAAATACACTTTCATCAACCGCGAGCAGGATTTAGGCCTAACGGGACTGCGCCAGTCTAAACTTTCCTACAATCCCTACCGGCTGGTCAAAAAATATGCGGTAGAGTTTTGTATTTTATAAATGAAAACGGCAGTTTGATAATTTTATTGTGCGGCGGTAATAAATCTACGTAGCAAAAAGATATTAAACTTGCACACAAATTAAAGGAAGAGGTAAGCTAACATGGTTAAAGTCTATGATTATGATTTTTCCAAACAGCTTAAAACAGAAACTGACATAAAAGTTTACCTGGAAACTGTTTTTGAAGATGGCGACCCTGCGGTTATTCAAGCGGCATTAGGCAATGTGGCTAAAGCGCGGCGTGCTATGAGTAAAATTGCCAGGAAATCGGGCGTTAATCGTGAGAGCCTTTACAAATCTTTATCCAAAAACACCAAGCCTTACTTTGGCGCTATCAGCAGCGTTGTCAACGCGCTGGGCTACAAATTAACCGTGGTTCCGCAGCGCGCCTAAAGTTTGCCGCCGGCCGCAACGCGCCAAAAAAATAATCCCAGCCTGATTTATGCTATAATATAAGAACTACTATTTTTGGGGGTTTGGATGTTTTCGAGATTCACAGAAAAAGCGATACAGATCATCATTACCGCGCAGGAAGCGGCGCGGGAGTTTTCCAGCGAGTCGCTGGGCACCGATCATTTACTGCTGTCCCTGCTGGAGTCCGCCGACAAAAATGACATTATCAACAAAGTGCTGGCCAAAATAAATATCAACCGCGGCGAATTGATCGACGATTTGGAGGAGATAATTTCCAACAAAGCCAAGCCGGTCGTGCCGGACAATATCCCGTTTACGCCGCAGGTCAAACGTGCGCTTGGTTACGCCTGGGAAGAGGCGCGGCAGCTGGGACATTCTTCGGTGAGCGTGGAGCATCTTTTTCTGGCCTTGCTGCGCGATCCGGACAGCGTGGTGGCCAAAGTGCTGGGTGCGCGCAATGTCGCTCTAATGGTTGCGAAAAACGCCGTGCTGAGCCTGCTGGGGCCGGAGGTTAAAACCAGCGGCACGGAATACAAAAAACCCGTGGACACTCCGCTGCTCAATGAGTTTGCGCGCGACCTGACCAATCTAGCCCTGAATAACAAACTCGATCCGGTGGTCGGCCGTGAGCGCGAGATCGAGCGCATCGTGCAGATCTTGAGCCGCCGCACTAAAAATAATCCAGTCTTGACCGGCGATGCCGGCGTGGGCAAAACCGCGATCGTCGAAGGGCTGGCGCAGCGCATTCTGCAGAAAGAAGTGCCCAAAAATTTGCTCGGCAAGCGCGTGGTGACTTTGGATCTGGGTTTGATCGTTGCCGGCACAAAATACCGCGGTGAATTTGAAGACCGCATGAAAAAATTACTGGCCGAGGTCAAAAAAGCCGGCAATGTGATCATGTTCGTTGATGAACTGCACACGATGGTCGGCACTGGTTCCACCGAGGGTTCGCTTGATGTGGCCAACATGTTCAAGCCGGCGATGGCGCGCGGTGAAGTGCAGATCATTGGCGCGACGACGCTCGATGAGTACCGCAAGTATATAGAAGACGATTCCGCGCTGGAGCGGCGTTTTCAGTCCGTGTTGGTCGATCCGCCGAGCAGCGAGGAGACTTTGAAAATTTTGCAGGGCATTATCGGCCGTTACGAGGAATACCACGAAGTAAAATTTTCGCTGGAATCGCTGGAAGCAGCGGTGAGCCTTTCGGTGCGCTACATCACCGACCGGCAGCTGCCTGACAAAGCGATCGATCTGATCGACGAGGCGGCGGCGCGCGTGATACTCAAAGGCAAAAAAACCGTGGTCAGCGCCGAAGATATTGCCGAGATCGTGGCGCTCTGGAAAGGTATTCCGGTCACGCAGGTCTCCAAAAACGAGGCGGAGCGTCTGCTGACTATGGAAGCGGAATTAAAAAAACGCATCATCGGTCAGGACGAGGCGATTGCCGCACTGGTCAAGGCGATCAAGCGCGGCAAGGCCGGCCTCAAGGACCCCAAGCGGCCGATCGGCTCATTTATTTTTTTAGGCGCGTCCGGTGTGGGCAAGACCGAGCTGGCCAAAGCGCTGGCGGAATTCATGTTCGGCCAGCAGGAAAATATGGTGCGTATCGATATGTCCGAGTACACGGAGAAACACACCGTGTCGCGGCTGGTCGGCGCGCCGCCCGGCTATATCGGCCACGACGAGGGCGGGCAGTTGACCGAGCCGGTGCGCCGCCGTCCGTATTCTGTGGTGCTTTTTGACGAGATCGAAAAAGCCGCGACAGAAGTGCACAATATTCTCCTGCAGATCATGGATGACGGAATTTTGACGGACAGCAACGGTCGCAAGGTGGATTTCAAAAACACCATTGTGATCATGACTTCCAATGTCGGCACGCAGGCGCTGAAAAAAGATACAACTTTCGGCTTCATCGCCGGCGATGACCGCAGCAAGAGAAGCTATGAAAAGATCAAAGAGACGGTGCTGGGCGAATTGAAAAACGCTTTCCCGCCGGAGTTTTTAAACCGCCTTGACGACACGATAGTCTTCCGTATGCTGGATAAAGACGATCTGCAAAAGATCGTCCGGATCATGCTGGCGGATTTAAATAAGCGTTTGACCAATCACAATCTGACGCTGGAGATTTCCGACGCGGCGGCGGACTTTTTAGTGGAAAAAGGCTTTGTGGAAAATCAGGGCGCGCGGCCGCTACGGCGCATTATTCAGGATCAGGTGGAAAACGCGCTGGCCGATAAACTGCTGTCCCGCGAAATCGCCGAGAATAGCAATGTCAGCATTGACGCGCAAGATAAGGTCTTGATCTTTACGGCCGGAAAAAAAGTATCCCGTCCCCGCCGCAAAAAACTGGCGCCGGCGTGATCAGGTAAGTTTTCCTCGGGCATTGCGGAGTTTTAAAACATTCAGCAGAAAAGCCTGCTCGGGCAGTTTGAGCTTGTCGATCTCTTTAAGAATGTTGAATTTAAGAGAGCTGACTTTGGCCGCGGAGTTTTGTTTGGGCAGATCATTGAGAAAATACTCCGGCCGCACATTTAAGCCGTCGGCGATCTTGAGCAAGGTCTCTAGTCTGGGTGTTTTCTTGCCGCGGACGATGTAATAAAAATTAGAATATTCCAACCCCATATTCAGCGCGGCTGTCTCGGTGGTCAGACCCTGCCGCCGCATTAAGTCGCGGATCCTGGTGGCGATCAACTGGCGCAAAGGAGCGCTGAGGCCGGAATTGTTTTTGAACATAGATACCTTCCCCTTTATGGTATATTGTTTGGTCAAATATATTTATTGACATTAGTCAAAAAGTAGTGTATACTTTGGTCAAGTACTTACAGAGGGGGGATTATGGCAAACGCTTACACAGATAATTACGACGGTATAGCAACAGGGCAACCGCTGTCAGCGCAAAAAATGACAAACGCGCTGAATACCAAAGAAAACGTGGTAAATAAAAAGGATACTTTAAGCAGCAGCTCAACGGAGTATCCTTCAGCGAAAGCGGTCTACGACAGCCTGAATGAAAAAGACAGCGGCGCGGTGCACAAAGCCGGAGCGGAAACAATAACCGGCGTTAAGACATTCGGCGCGGCTGATCTGGTGGCCGAGCCAAAATTGGGCATGGCTAAAACGACTGACGCCGCCAATGACGGCACAAAATTCGCCACCGAAGCGCAGGTGTATGCTGTGAAAAACGCGATCAGCAGTAAACAGGATGGTCTGCCGATAGGCACGATCCTGATGTACGACGGCGCAAGCTGGCAAGATAATATTACGCTGAAAGGCTGGTATTCTTGCGATAGAGGAAATTATAATAAAGGCTTAACTCCTGATCTGGAAGATAAATTCATCAAAGGCAAAGGCAGCCTGGCGAATACCGGCGGCAGCAATGCTCTGGCCGCCGCTATGCTGCCGAAACACACGCATACTATTTATACCAATGCGACAAAAACCACGGACAGAACCGCTGCCAAGAGTTTGACGGGGCACTTACCTGCCACAGATACTCCTTATAGTCATGCTTATTATCCATACTACGAAAAAGCAACAGATGGTGTTTTTAGCCTGACTAATGAAAATAATCAATGGGGGCCATCAGGAAGTGATGTTGATAATGCCCGTTTTGTGCTTGACGCCACACACGAACATACCGGCGGCGCTAATAATGACAATAGCGGTACGACCGACAGCAACACCAGCAATATGCCGGCGTACTATTCACTGATTTACATCAGGAGATGCGCGTAGCGGATACGGCTCGCTTTTAGATTTTTGCAGAGGTTTCAGAAAATTCGATTTGTCAAAACCCGCGTAATTGCCTATAATCTAAATCCTGATTCTAAGTCCTTAAAGATTGGAGCGTAT
>JAIRWS010000135.1 GCA_031268855.1 Candidatus Margulisiibacteriota bacterium
CCGCTCAACTTCATTGACGTGCTGTCACGGATGCAGATCGAAGATCTAATTCTTCAATATCAGCCGACCCTGCTTTTCGTCGAGCATGATAAGGTGTTCGCGGAAAAAGTGGCAACACGCACTATTGAATTATAGATCAAATGTTCTACTCAAAATAAAATGTTATAACGTTTTAGGATTAAGCAGGTCTAGCACCGCACGCGCGTTTTTTTTCAGAACATCTTTTGCCGAGAGGCGCGCGCGCAGCTTGCGGAATTCTGCTTTGATTTGCCGCAGTTTATTTTTATTGTAAAGCGTTTTGGCCAGCAGGGCAGACAACTCCGCCGCGGTAAAATTTTGAATACGCTCCGGCATGATCTCCTTACCGGCCAGCATATTGGGCAGGGCCTTGTATTGGGGAATTTTCTGCGCCAGCAGCTTGTTGATCAGCCAGTAAGAAAATTTAGGAAATTTGTATACGGCGATTATCGGCGCGCCAAGCAAGGCTGCTTCCAGCGTGATCGTGCCGGTGGCTGACAAAACAATATCCGCCGCGGCCAGCAGCGCGTAATTTTCACCGTAAACCACCGGAATATTCCTAACTTTTCGGCGCAGAGTTTTCAGGCAGTAGGCGCTGGCTGCGGCGATGACAAATTGTTCGCGGCCGCGCGACAACTTGACGATCTGCAAAAACACCGGCAAAAGATTGGCCAGTTCCTGCCGGCGGCTGCCCGGAAACAAAGCGACCAGCGGCTTGTCCGCGGCCAGCTGGTGTTTTCGCCGGAACATTTTTAGATTTATTTTCTGCCGCGCGGCAATTTCGCTCAAAGGATGCCCGTTGTATATACTGCGGCCGCCAAGTTTTTGATAAAAAGCCTGCTCCTCGGGAAATATCGAGATTATCAAATCGCAGATCGCGGCGATTTTTTTTCCGGCGGCCGGTGTGCCCCACAGCCACTCCTGCGGCGAAATGTAGTAAACCACCGGAATGCCCAGTTTCCTGGCATACTTAGCGGCTGGCAGGTTGAAGCCCTGACCGTCCACGCACAAAAACAAGTCCGGCCTGGCGCGGCGCAAATATTTTTTCAATTTACCTAAAGCGCACAAATAAGCCGGCAGATACCGCAGCGGCTCGAGCAGGCCGACCGTGCTGCAACTGGTCAGATCGGCCAGGATTTCCATTCCTGCTTTACGCAAAGCCTCGCCGCCGAAGCCGCTGAATTTTATTTTTGCGCGGGTTTGTTTTTGGATCGCCGCGGCCAGCCGCGCCGCATGCAAATCGCCGCTGGTCTCGATCGCGCTGATAAAAATTTCTCGCATCATTATCCTCGTTTAAAAACTAATCATTTGCCCGCTGACACCCAGCTCTTCTTTCAGCAGATTATACCTGAAATCGATAAGCCAGGTCTTTGTTCTCAGGCGCAGAAAATAGATCAAGGTGTGAATATTGCCGCGGTAGATAGAATACTGCGTGGTCTGCCCAAGATCGAAACCCCACAAATTCAGCAGGACAGTTGTGCGCACATTGTCATCGTAATTTTCTTCGCTGTCGTAATTAAACGGCGAGCCGCCGCGCTGGTCAATATAATCCGTCACCCGCCAATCGCCAGTCCAAATCCAAAATTTTTTCCGCCCCTCGAGATAACCATAGATGCGGTGCCAGCTGTAGGGGGACAGCGAATATTTGACCGTGTCGTAGCCGACACCGGGACGGAATTCCTCAAGATACGGCATTTCGTAATCGCGGTACAATTCCGACAGCGAAGCCCAGCGGTAACCCGCCTGCGCGCTGGTCAACTCCTTGAGCGACGCATAGATATTGTTGGTGTAAAGACTGATTTTCTGCCAATTCAATTTAAAATTACCGCTATAGCTCAGCTCAAACTCGCGCATCAACAAATCTCCGTTATATTCCTCATAGTTAATTCTGGTTGCGCGCAGAGAATTAAATTCATTGCGGATCCGGTCGGCATATTTAGCATTGAAAGAAGGGATCTCCAAAAAAGAATATTCCCAGGAAAATTCCTCCTGCGTCGGCCAGTACTGCCAGTTTTGGTTGCGATACGTCATTTGCGAGGCGTCGGAAAAACGCACAATTTGCTGGAAGCCGTAACCCGCGCCTTTTTCCGCGGCGCGGCCAAAATACAGATTGCCGTACAAATTATCCTGCCAGAAATAATTGATATTCCACCGCCAGTAAACGCCGTTGAAAATATTATTTCCAAACTCCGGCAGAGGCGCCGGGATCGAGAAAGCATTTGGCCGGTTATCAAAAATCAGGGCCGGCGCATAATAAATAGGCGCGTCAAACCAGCTCAGCCGCGCCTGGTACGCAACCGTCAACTCAGGACGATAGTCCAGCCGTTTAAAGTCAGCGCGGAGTCTCAACGGTTTTAGGCCGAGGGATAGATCGTGAAATATGTTAGTATCTTTTTTTTCTTCCAGGCCGGTATAAGTGACCGCCAGTATGTCGCTGCTGACCGCCTCCAGCCGAGCGGCGAGATCAAGCGCGTTATCGCTGACAGCCGTAGGCTGTGCGTTACCGCTAACAGCCGCAGGCTGCGCGGATGCGCTAACAGCCGCAGGCTGCGCCGCCGCGCCGATGGTCAAAACCACGCCCAGCAGCAAAAAATAAAATTTATTCATCGCGCGAGAAACTTCACCATGGCTCTGCCGAATTCTTCCGCGGCAGCCGGACCGTCAGCGGTGATAATATTGTCGCTGACCACCACCGGTTTGTTGACATACACGCCGCCATTCTGGCGGATACTCTCCAGCGCATCGACATCCGGGAACACGGTCAATTGTCTGCCGCGCAGCAAACCCGCCTGCGCGGGTATCACCCCGGAAATACAAATCGCCGCGACAAGTCTGCCGTCCGCGTCAAATTCGCGGCACAAACGCAAAACCGTGGCATTGTGCCAATAAGTTTTCTGTCCGCCGACGATCATCAGTCCTTGATAATCCGCTGAATTTACTTTATCGAGCGTGAGGTCTACGCGGGCGGTCACTAAATCTTTTTTGCCGCGCAATTTGCCAAGCAGGGTCGACGCCGTCACCACCGCAAAACCAGCCTCTTCCAGGATCCGTTTCGGCACGGCGTATTCCTCATCACGAAAACCATTGGGCACGATCAAAAACAAAACCGCCATTTTACAATCCTTTATTCACATCAATATTTGAGCCGTCAATTTGTTTACGGCCGGCCGCTGGAATCACCGCCGACTGCGGATTATTGGTCGGTTTAGTTTCCTCGTCAACTTCCGATAAAAACACAATGCTGCCGGCATCAGGATAAAAAGTTCTTTCCCAATCCGGCCGCTGCGCGCCGACCGGCACCAGCCCGCCCAGTATAGAATGTGTGTGGCACTGCTCCGTGTACACGCCGTTTTCCCACATCAATTCCTCGACCACATCGGATTCCGGACACATTGGCGTCGCCAGCCCCTGCCCGACTACGCAGATCCGCTGCTTGACCATGCCGCGCGGATACGGGAAATATTCTTTGGGAAACTTGGGTAGCGCATAAGCCATATAGGATTTCCAGATCTGCGCCGGTATCCAGCCGCCGGTGACTTCCTGCATGGCGGAATTGTCGTCATTGCCGACCCAGACCGCCGTCATCAGATTCGGCGCAAAACCCATAAACCACGCGTCACGATAATCGCTGGTCGTGCCGGTCTTGCCGGCCAGATCGTACCCGGGAATATTTGCGCCCTGTCCAGTGCCGCGCTGCATCACGCTGCGCATCATATAAACCAGCGCGTGCACGTAACGCGCCTCAAACACCCGCCGCGCCGCGATCTGATGTTTGTATAAAATATTACCGGTGCGGTCCTCGATGCGCAAGATCGACACCGGATCAACACGCACACCGCCATTGGCAAAAGTGCAAAAAGCCGCCGCGTGTTCCAGCACGGGTATCTCACTTGCGCCAAGGGTCAGGGAAAGCACCGGTGCCAGCGGCACCTGTATGCCCAGCTTGCGGCAGGTTAGAATAATGCTGCTCGGGTTGATCATATCGCTGATCTTGACCGCCACGACATTGATCGACAATTCCAGCGCGCGCTTCAAAGTAAGCGCGCCCTTGAAATCCTTGGTGTAATTTTGCGGCGAGTACGGCCCCATAATAGTGTTAAAAGTTACCGGCGAATCTTCAACTATTGACCCGGGCGAAAGTCCCATGCTCAGCGCGGTCAAATACGTATATGGTTTGAATGAAGACCCGGGCTGCCGCTTAGCCTGCGCGATATGGTCGAATTCTCTTTCCAAAAAATCCCGTCCGCCGACCCAGGCTTTGATGTAACCAGTCTTAGGATCGACAGACAGCAGCGCGGCCTGCGTGGCGTTGAGCGAGGAAACTTCGCGGCCTTTGATCCAGTGCGGCCGGCTGGCCTCCATCATGTAATACTCGATCGCGTCTTCCGCCTTTTTTTGCAGGTCAACATCAAGCGTGGTGTAAATCCGCAGGCCGTCCTTGTACACCACATCTTTGCCGTACATGTCCTCCAGCTGTTTGACCACATAGCTGGTAAAGTAAGGATGTTTATATCTCAAAGTCCGGCGCGGCGCCAAAAAGATCGGCGTTTCGCGCGCTTGATAAAATTCCTCCTCGGTGATCAGATCCAGCGCAAACAAACGATGCAAAACAATGTCGCGGCGCCAGCGCGCGCGCTGCGGACGGTAAAACGGCGAATACAATTCCGGCCCGCGCAGCAAACCAATCAGCGTCGCGGCTTCCGGCAGATTTAACTCCGCGGCGGATTTATCAAAATACATGTTAGCCGCGGATTCAATGCCGTAAGCGTTGTGTCCCCAGTACACTTGATTGAGATAAAATTCCAAAATTTCTTCTTTGGTGTACTTACGCTCGATCTGCAAAGCCAGGATCATCTCGGCGATTTTTCTTAGCAGCTTTTTCTTTTTATTTAAATAAATACCGCGCGCCAGCTGCATGGTGATCGTGCTGCCGCCCTGCATTTTTTCGCCGCGCAGCACATTTACAAAAACCGAGCGGAATAAGCCGCCAAAATCCAAACCGTTGTGCCGGTAAAAATTAGTGTCCTCGGTGGCGATCACCGCGGCTTTCACAAAATCGGAAATCTGCGAGATCGGCACGACTTCCCGGTTTTCTTCCTCGTGCAACTCGGCCAGGATCGTGCCGTCCGCCGCGTAGACTTTAGTCGTTTCATTGGGCACGATCGTGCCCATCGTGTCCACATCCGGCAGATTCATCGCGGTCATGATCACGACAAACAAAAAAACCAGCGCGCCCAGCGACGCGGCGATGCTGCAATACCGGAAAATCCGTTGCAGCCACAAGTGAAACTTTTGTTTTCTGAGATGATTGCCGTAAGAGCTTAAATGCGCTGAGCGCACCTGGTCTATCGGCCTCTTAAAAATGCCCACGCTTTGCCCCTTGAAGCCAAATTTTTAATATATTGTTATAATAACATAGATGAATCCTTTTGAAACAATCCAAAACGGCGCGCTGGAGATAATTTCCGCGGCTGAGCTCAGAAAAAAACTGGAGTCCGGCCAAAAACTAAAAATCAAATTCGGCGCCGATCCGTCCGCGCCGGATCTGCATCTCGGACACACGGTAGTTTTGCAAAAGCTGCGCCAGTTCCAGGATCTGGGGCACGAGGTGATCTTTCTAATTGGCGACTTTACGGCGGCGATCGGCGACCCGACCGGCAAATCCGAAACCCGCAAACCTTTGAGCCGCGCGCAGATCGAGCAAAATTCCGCCACGTATCAAGCGCAGATTTTCAAAATTTTGGACAAACGCCGGACTAAAATTGTCTATAATTCGCAATGGATAAACAAGCTCACGCCGGCGGATCTGGTAAAGCTGCTGGCGCAAATCACCGTCGCGCAGACGCTGGAACGCGAGGATTTCAAAAAACGCTACACTTCCGGCCAGTCTATTGCGCTGCATGAATTTATGTATCCGCTTTTGCAGGGTTATGACTCCGTCGCGTTGCAGGCTGACGTCGAGCTGGGCGGCACAGACCAAAAATTCAATATGCTGGTCGGCCGCGATCTGCAGGCCAACGCCGGTCAGGAGCCGCAAAATATTATCATCATGCCGATACTTGAGGGGCTAGACGGCCTGAACAAAATGTCCAAGTCACTCGGCAATCATATCGGCATTACCGAGCCGCCCAATGAGATGTTCGGCAAACTGATGTCCCTGCCTGACCAGCTGATGCCGCGCTACTATCAGCTGCTGACCGAGCTGCCTTTTGACCCCAACGAACATCCGCGCGCGGCCAAGGAAAAACTGGCCAGCTATATTGTCGCGCGCTATCACAGCACGGCGGCGGCGGCGGCGGCGGCGGAAAATTTCAAAAATGTTTTTGCCAACAACGGCGCGCCGGACGATATCGCGGTCTTGTCCGCCAGGGATTTTCTTGGTTTGCCGCTGGCCAAACTGCTGACAGCCGCCGGTCTATCTGCCAGCAACGCCGAAGCCAAACGCGACATTCAAGCCGGCGCGGTCAAGGTCAACGGGGAAAAAGTCTCTGATCCGCAGGCAGCGGTCGTTGCCGTAGACCCAACGGAGTTGATTATTCAGGTGGGCAAAAGAAAGTTTGTCAAGCTGAGCTAAGTTTCGCCTTGTTGCTAATGCATAAAAGTATAGTATAATTATATGCATAAAAAGGAGACGATTATATGCGGACAACTCTGGAGCTTGACCAAGCCCTGCTAGGAGAAGCCATGCGCTGGACTGGACAGCCCACCAAGACGGCCGTAATCACCACGGCCTTGAAACAAATTATTCAAACGCAAAAAAGACTACGGCTGATCGGTCTGTCCGGCAAGGTAAAACTGCCAATCAACCTCAACCGCACCAGACAAAGAGCATGAAGTATTTGGTTGACAGCTGTGTTTGGATAGACTTTTTCGGGCAGAAAAAACATTTTAAAATTATCTCCCGCCTTTTGTTTAATAACTCTGCCGTTCTAAACGAAATAATCCTGGCCGAATTGCTGCCAGTGGCCAAACTGCAAAAAGAAACTACTTTTATTGATTGTTTGTCTGGTCTGGAAATCGCGCCGCTGCACATTGTTTGGCCGGAAATCACGGAAATGCAATATCAGTGTCTCAAAGGCGGTTTAAACAAAGTCGGTTTGCTGGACATAGTCATCGCGCAGAATGCTAAACAAAACGGACTGGCTTTACTTTCCACAGATAAACATATGCGCTTTTTGGCGCGGAAATTTGGTGTGCAATTGAAACAGGCTTAAAGCGGCAGGCCGCCCAGATTATTTAAATTCAAATTTTGCTGCAGGTTTTGTTGGATGTTTTTGCGGAATTCCGCCTCGATCTGCGTCTGCGACGGCAGGGGTATTTCCACAGCCTGGTCAAACGGAATGGATTCTTTAAAAAATAACGCGGCATTCAGTTCATAGCGTCCGGTCAAACGCACGCGCACAAACTCTTGCCCGTCAAGCACCGCCTTGACCAGATCCGCCGCTGAGTCAAAAATTTTAGCGAACTCAATATTTTGTTCTAAAACAAAACTGGTGTCCGTATTGGCTTTCGCTTCAAGGTCATTGGTCTGGCCGGCCGCCAATTCTTTTTCCTGCAAAAGCAGCGTGTAACTCACCTTGCCCTGTAGCGGAAAAACATTAGGATTGCTCACGGAAAAATTAATCCTGGCGCTGGCGGACTGCAGATCATTTAGCTCGACCACGCAGTCTTTATAGCTGATCGTCGGCTGCTGCATACAGCCGAACAAACAAAAGCAGCAAAGCGCGCCGCATAATATTTTAGCCAAACGCCCGAACAAAATTAGTTTTCCGGCACGGACGGCGCGGAAATAGCCTCGACCGGACAAACCCCGGTGCAGGCTCCGCAATCAATGCAACGGGTCGCGTCAATTTCGTATTTGCCGTCGCCCTCGCTGATCGCCTGTTCAGGGCATTCACCGGCGCAAGAACCGCAAGCAATACAATCTTCGGAAATAACGTGCGCCATAAAACCTCCTTTCGTAAATTCTCTGATTAAAAACCCCTGAGATTTTTTAATTTAACAACTTGCCTCTGCTGATGTCAATTAGTGTAAAACTTATAATCACTGCCCTCTACCAGGACAACGCCTGCTGGTCGTCAAGCCAATACAGCGGGAAAACAATAAGAAAATTTGATGCAAGTCAAAGGTATATTTTGCCGATATATGGGTAATTACTTTTCTGTGAGTTTTAGAGGGTAAGTATATTTACTTACGTATGCGCGGCAAATATTAAATGGACAGGTACGCTAATTGTGAAAAAGTGAAAAACAAAAAAATGGAGTTTGCAATGAAAAGATTTTTGAATTTAATATCTGTTAATAATTGCCCCCCCCATTTTTTGGCGTAGATACGCGAAAAATCTAAGTAATCCTAACGCAATAGAAAACAAGTCCCTTACTGGCTGAAAAGCTGGCGGGGACTTTTTTGTTGTTTAGGAAATAATCCAAGAGGAGGTGATTTATATGGCAGGAAATGACGGTGAAAGTGAAGGCGCAGGTACGAGTACAAATAATTTGAAAGTAAGCGGAGCCAATTTAACAGTAGGTGGTGTTCCTTTAAGCGCTATCGCAAAAAACGCTTATGAGGCGATAGGAACGATCACAAATATCCGCTCTCAACTTATGGCTGAGATTACAAGAGTGGCGTGCGGCAGTGGCGATAAGATGATCAATGTCAACAAAAACGCTAGTAGTAAAGCTCTATCTATAGATATCTCCACCGGCGCGGGCGCTCTGGTGCTGGACGACGCCCTGCAAGAGCTGTCGACCGTGGAACAGGCAGCGGCTCAGCTGGTGGCAGCGGAGAACAAAGCCCAAAAGCAAGTCCACTCGGTGGTGGGTCAGGGATAAAAGCACGCGACCGGCGCGCGGAGTGCGACCAAGCGTGTGCGTTCCTTGTTTTCTCCGGTGCGGGTGTATAATTCCCGCATGCGTGAAATCGCCGCTGAATTGCTTGCGGAAAAAATCGCCGCCGCCATCGTGGACATGAATCTTAACCTGCCGCCGGATGTCGAGCGCGCGCTGCGGCAAGCCGCACAAAACGAAACTTCCGCCGCCGGACGTTCCGTTCTGCAAAAACTGCTGCAAAACGCGCAGATCGCGCGCGCGGACGGACTGCCGCTCTGCCAGGACACCGGCACATGCGTGGTTTTTTTGGCGATCGGACAAGAGGCGCATCTTGCCGGGAATTTGCCGGAGACCATTCAGTCCGGCGTCGCGCGCGGCTATCAGTCCCTGCGTAAATCTATAGTCCGTGATCCGCTTGACCGCGTGAACACGAATGACAACACGCCAGCCGTGATCCACACGGAAATAGTTTCCGGTGATAAAATAAAACTTAACCTTCTGGCCAAAGGCGGCGGCGCGGAAAATAAATCCGCCCTTTACATGCTGCGGCCAACCGCGGACAAAAAAGAGATCACCGCCAGGATCGTTGAGACCGTGCAAAAAGCTGGTTCCGCGCCCTGTCCGCCGCTAGTATTGGGCATCGGTCTGGGCGGGACTTTTGACACCGCGCCGATCCTGGCCAAAAAAGCCCTGCTGCGTGAGATCGACAGCGCACATCCTGACCAAAATTACGCCGTTCTGGAAAAAGAAATTCTACGGGAAATAAATAACCTGAATATCGGCCCGGCCGGTTATGGCGGCAGCACTACGGCTCTGGCCGCGCATATTCAGAGCGCGCCCTGCCATATCGCCAGTCTGCCGCTGGCGGTGAATATCCAGTGCCACGCGGCAAGACACGCGGAGATAGTGATCTAGTCCTGGTATAATAACAGCCAATCGTAATCCGTATTGGTACTAGCATAAAATTCTTCCGCCTTAATGTGCAAAATTGACATGGCGCTATTAGGATTAAGATAGAATGTTCGCGCGTTATTGATCGGAACATTATTCATTTCAGACAGATTGGCGTTATAAAAATCACCCACAGGCCAAGCATTAAACATATTCTCTACAGGCTCATCGCCTGTGACTCCAATACCGCCCTCTATAGAATACATGTAAATCGTTTGCCAATTTAATATAAAAGGCCTTTGACTTAAAAGCTTTGGCAGGGTCTGCGGCGTTACATATTTTTGTTCTCTCTGGTTCAAATTAAGGGCCGGGACTAGATGATTGTGCTTTAAGGTTTTGAGCAAACTGGTCAAAACAATAATTACCTGCAGTTTCCTTAGCTCTTGCTGCGTTTCCGGATCATTTTGCAGATACGCATTGACATCACTTCGTAAGGAATCCATCACAGCAATAACTTTCTCATACTCTCTCCAATATCTGGCGTTGTTTTTATATCGAGTATTCATAGCCTCGGCATATGCGCTTGTCCAGAAAAGTGTATAATTGGCTAAGACTGGAAAGGTGCCCGCAAAATATAAATTTTTAAAACTACGCACGCTAGATATTGCGCCATTTATCTGGAACCCAAGCTGCGCAATATTGCTTGTGGTATATTTATTTTCCGGACCGGGTTCAATATTGGAAAAATAATCCCAAGCCGAGCGGTAGTTCCGAATATACTTGTGAAAATCATGATAATTATACTGTTGTAAAACCTGCTGTTGCGCGAGATGGTTACTACCGGCTTTTCGCCAAGCTTCCGGCCAAAGCGTGACCGCAGAATCCGGGAAATAGCCTCCATTGAGAAAACCTTTCATCCGATAGTCCAGCTTTACCAGCGTCTGTGCCACAAGCGTGTCTTGATATGGCGGGCGAATCATAACCTCTAGAACATTCGTTGCTTGGGCTTCCAAACTCAGCCAGGGTTCAGCGTCATACAGATATATGCCGATCATTAATTCCTGGATCACCTGAGACAACTCTCGATTGGTATAGGGCATATATGGAAACGATACATAGTAGTCATTATAACTGGCGTCAAAAGGCTGAATGATCCCGCCATAAATAGCAACGCCCTCGGCGTCTTGGATCGGATTTGTTACACCATTTCTGCTGGCGGCTTGATTGAACTGTTGTATGCTTTCCTGATAGGCGATGGTTTTATTGGCAGCACGATTAGGATAAGTTCGCCCGTTCTCTTCAAAAATATCACGGGCATCGTAGGTGCGTAATGACGGGTCTCGTTCGGCTCTGCGCAAGTAGTCTTCGCTATGATTTCTTGGTGTGGGAAATACTGAACGAATTTCGCTAGGATTATCGTTGTCAAGAAAAACTGAAAACGACATACCGTTGTATTTTCTCAAAGAAGAATCTTCTGTTTTAATTTCACAACTATATAAGTTATCTCTTGCATTAAACTCGACCTTGGAATTGTTAATTAAATCTTGCAATTTATCCGGATCCATTACTCCCATAGGGTTATTGCGCAGGCCGCCCATTTCCGGCCAAAACGTATGCTGGCTCGCCGGATTGTCCCGCGGTCTTTCCGTATAGGTGAGGAGTGAATGTTCTAGTAAATGCGTATACTGTTCGGCAAGCAGACGGTAGGTTTGATTATTGATCGTAATATTTAAATCCTCGCCATAACGGATGTTCCAGGAATAGACCAGAGCGTTGTGAAAGTTCATTCGAGCATTCCATTCCAAACGTCTGGATGCTAATCTATTATCTGCAATTGGATCTGCCATGATTACTCCTTTATATTTTTTACTTATGCGTAATTCGTAATTATCCAGAAAATGATTTCTTTATACGTTTTGTTATGGAGAATAATAATGTGACTGCGCAATTGCCTATCTAGCCATGGAGAAATAAAACTAATGCTGCCTTTTTTAGGAGGAAAATTCTTTTTATAATCAAGATTATGTAATCCACTAAGATTTTGGCTCTTAATGGCCAATTGATAAAATATAGGATTCGTTTCTTTTCTATCTGGACTAATCTGCGCATATTCACACATAAGTGTAGAATAATAAACTATCTCCGCTCTCTCAATAGGAGTAAGTAATTCCTTGAATTCTTTGGCCCTTGTTTTGCCTTCTTTCATAAACCCGCCAAATTCTAAACTGCCCCAGATAAAGAGATCATCAATACCCCGGCCAAAATTATCCCACATGAACATATTCTTGCGCAGGCGGTATAGCTGCCAGGAGTTTTGTGTCCGTTGAAACTCATCTTTGCGCCGAATAATTCCATTGCTTAGTTTGAAAAACTCTTTGATACGAAATTCTTGATGAAATTCATCAAAGAATTTGTCCAGATCGTCATATTCGTTTTCTTCCGTGTAGGCCCAGCGGTTTAAAATGTACTCAAAATTGCTTTCTTCATAAAACTCTTTAAAACAATTAACCTGCTCTTGCGCTTCTCGGTCGTTGTATGGTTTATGTATTAACATAGCTACCCTTTAATTTATACTAAAACTAATTCTTTAGAGGTAATTTTATAACACATTCATAAGTTTATAACAATTCCGGCCGGTTACACTCTGGCCGCGCATATTCAGAGCGCGCCGTGCCATATCGCCAGTCTGCCGCTGGCGGTGAATATCCAGTGCCACGCGGCAAGACACGCGGAGATAGTGATCTAGATTACAGAGCGCTACGCCGCGCTACACGACTTTTATAATATACATAACCTTATAATAAGCTGGCACCGTGCTGAAGGTAAGCGCCGGACTGACAACGCCAGCGCTCTCCGTATTGCCGGAGACGCTGCCGCCAGTAATACTGCCACCGATCGTATGTGAATGTGAACCGCCTTCGGGAATAGATACAGCAACCTCGTGGGCGTGTATCCCGCTGTTGTCAGGGGTGGAACCCGTAATATCATGTGAATGTGTGGCATCTATGTGAAAAGAAGCACAGGTATCGCTACCGTTGTTACCATCGGTAGAGCCATGCACCTGTGTTGTGCTCGTAATAATTCCCGAGGTATTATTAGAAGTTTTTCTGCCGTAATCCATCTGAAAATAAGGAGTATCGCAGGTCAAGGTGTTGCTTGGATTACCTGTCGAGCCGGAAACACCATGCGCATGTCCGCCGCTGCCGGGGTTCGTTGTGCCGGTACCTGTATGCGTATGTCCGCCGCCCGTGTCTATCGAGAGGCCACTCGTAACCAGGCTGCCCACAGGCAGCGCTTTCACCTCGTGCTTGTGCTCCGGGAGATGAGCGGAAGTCAGGGGTACTCTCTGGCTGTCCGCGCCGAGCGCGGTAGTAAAATCCGAGCTCTCCGCGCCACGCAGAAATTTATCGGTCAAATCCGGCACAAAAAGATCGGCGTCGTGATTTGCCTTGTTGCAGACTTTCCAGATATTTTTGAATTCCGCGCTGGTCGCGCCCCAAGCTGTGGAACTGAAAGTCAGTATCGCGCCTTTCGGAAAAAATGTCAGATTGAGAATGTCGCTCGCCAGCATTGGCTTGCCTGTCGCTATAGTCATAAAAATACCCCCCTTTAATTTAATTACCTTTAGTATAGCATAAATTATCCCGAAATGCAATATAAAATATTTATCTCATTGTCTTAATGAGAGCAGACTCATTAATCGTTAAACTAAAAATATAGGTGTAATGATATAAAGAAAGGATATAGCAAATGGACAATAACGAATTGGAGCAAAATCTTAAAACTCTCATTAGTAAAAAACTGCGCCAACTCCGGGAAAACAGCAATGAAACTTTGGAAAAAACCGCGGATTTTTTAGACCTGAATTATTCTCAATATTATAGATTATTACAGGGCACGCAATTGCCGCATCTGGCCACGCTCATGAAGATCAATCAAGCCTATGGCCTGAATATGGACTGGTGGTTCGAGGACTTCGCCGAAATACGGACAAACAAAGTTTTAACCAAA
>JAIRWS010000136.1 GCA_031268855.1 Candidatus Margulisiibacteriota bacterium
TAAAAAACCGGTCAAGGCGTAGTTAGAGTTGTCAGTCCGGCTTTGACGCAGGCCGTTTTCAGCCGGCCATCCAGCGTGCCGACCGTGGCGCGTTTGCGCAGGGCTAGTTCAAGATAGGCAGCGTCATAAGCCGTTAGATCATATATTCTGGTTGCTTCCAATAATTTTTCCGTATATGCGCCGCCAAAACTACTGTCCGTCAAAAAGGAATAATTCAACAGGCATTGATTCAGTCTAAAAACTTCAGCCCAGCTCAGGCGTCTGCGCGCCACATTATTTTTGAATATATTGGCCATTTCACACCACCAGATTTGCGGCACATAAACTTCTTCGTCTGCGATAACTTCCAGAAAAATTTTTTCCAATTCCGCCGTCTTTTCGTCTGGCAGCATACATGACGCGCAAAACGAAGAGTCTAGAACGTATATCATGGCCGGCCTGTCCGAATATCCGCCAATAAACTGCGGAGCGTGTAAGGCTTTCTGGCCTGGCGTCCTATGGCAAACAATTCCTTTATCACTTCTTGACGATCAGGCGTTTTGTCGACAAGCGGAACAATTTTCGCCACGGGTCTGCCGCGCTTGGTCACAATATAGTCCTGACCGCTCTGCACGTCCTCAAGTATTTGAGAGAAATGGGTTTTGGCTTCAAAGGCCCCAATGCTTGGCATATTCAACACCTCTACAAACTAGTTTATCAAACTAGTTTGTTTGTGTCAAGCAATTAAGGAGTCAGATTAGTCTCAATATGCTTCGCAACTTATTCACCAAGAAAGATTTATTCCACATTCGGCGTAGCAACTTCCGGCTGCGGCGGCGGCGGGGCTGGTTTTGGCTCGATCGCGTAAGCAACATTCACCCTGGACGTAAAACTCACTTTGCCATCCGGCGGAGAAAAGCTGTCGCTTGCGACTTCTTTCATTAACGCCATGCTGTTCATACCCGCGGCGCGGCTGTAGTAAGAGCCCGTCTCTTCAATAGAGACCGGCTGCACCAATTTCACATTAAAGCTCTCCGCCATATGTCCGGCTTTGAGCTGCGCGTTTTCCATGGCGCGTTTCAAGGCTTCCCGTTTGGCCGCAGATTGATCTTGCAAAGTGTAATCGATATTTTCCACGCGGTTCGCGCCGCCTTTGACCGCCACATCGACCACTTTGCCCATTTGCTGCACTTGATGCAGCTTGATGCTCAAACGAATATAGGCGCGGTATTTGTCGATCTCCGGCGTTTCCTGAACATAGCCCGCCGTTTTTTGCTGCTTATAAAGCGGATAGAGCGAATAGCCGTCGGTGCGCAGCTGCTCTTGAGGAATATCCAGCGGCTCGAGGTTTTTCAGGACAGCGGACAGCGCTTTGCGCAAAGCGTCCTGCGCTTCCTCGGCGGTCAGGCCGTCCCGCTGCACGCTGAGATTGACGAGCACGGTATCCGGCAGAATTTCGTAAACGCCTTCGCCGTAAGTCGCCAGAGTATTGCGCTCCGGCACGTCAACCGCCAGCAAAAACGCCAGCGTCAGAAACAAAATTATAATTTTTTTCATGGCTTTTCCCCTTATCTTTTCGTTTATTATATATTAAAATAATTTTATGGCCAATATCTTAATCGTGGACGACGAAGTCAATATTATCAAAATGTTTAAACTGACTCTGGAAATGCTGGGGCATACTGTGCGCAGCGCGGCGCAGGGCCGGGCAGCGTTGGCCGTTTATGCCCAAAATGCGGACAACATCGATCTCGTGATCTCCGACTTGACCATGCAGCCGGACATGAGCGGCTGGGAATTGTGCGCCGCGCTAAAAGACCGCGTGCCGGTGGCGCTGACCAGCGGAGAACTGATCGATGAAAATTTTCTGGAAAAAGTTTTGGCGGCCGGAGCGGTCGGTTTTTTAAATAAACCGGCTGATTATGCGCCGGACACACTGAAAAAAAAGCTGGCGGAATTTCTAGCCCAAGCAGCTGAGCTCAAATCCGGAAAAGCGTAATGCGTTTATCTATAATTATTGTCAGCTGGAATGTCAAAGACCTGCTGGAGCGGGCGATCGCCACGGTTTTGCGAAATCCGCCGCAAGCCGCTTACGAAATAATTGTCGTCGATAACGCCAGCGGCGACGGCTCGGCAGACCTGGTGGCCGCTAAATTTCCGCAGGTCAAGCTGATCCGCAGTCCGCAAAATACCGGTTTTGCCGCTGGCAACAATCTGGGTTTCAAGGAAGCTGCCGGCGAATATCTGCTCTGCCTCAATCCCGACACAGAAATGCGCGCCGGCACACTGGATTTTATGATCGACGCTTTTGACCGCGACGCCCGGCTCGGCGCGCTCGGCGTGAAACTGCTCAACAGCGACGGTTCTCTGCAGCCATCCTGCAAAAGTTTTCCGGCCGTGGACACCATTCTTTATAACGCCTGCGGGCTGGACGCGCTTTTCCCCCGGTCTAAAATTTTCGGCAAATACAACATGAGCTGGTTTAAGCACGATGTGGAAAAAGAAGTCGATCAGCCGATGGGCGCGGCTCTGGCTCTGCGGCGCGGCGCGCTGGATCAGGTCGGCGTTTACGACGAGCGGTATTTTATGTATTTCGACGAAGTAGACCTGTGCTGGCGCCTCAAACAGACCGGCTGGAAGATCAAATTTTTTCCGCAGGTCTGTGTCACGCATCACTGGGCGCGCAGCGCCAAACAGGTTTTGTTTAAAATGAACAAACAATGGTATATTTCTTTCCAGAAGTATTTGGTCAAAAACCAACATTATCCGGCGGGGCTGGCCTGGCTGTTGTTGTCTAGCATGGTCTGGCTGAAGCCGCTGATCCTAGTTGGGCTGATTTGGTTGGCAATAAAAAGCTTAAAATTGTTTTTATTCTAGTAGTTTAAACTCAATAGATGGGAGCAGATTTTGAAACGTAGTATTTTAGTCATCAGCAACGGACGCGGCGAGGACAGCATCGCTGTGACCCTGCTGGAAAATCTCAAAAAAATTCTGCGCGAAGAGGAATTGTCTGAAAACGATCTGCAAATCGTTGCGCTGCCGCTGGTCGGCGAAGGTCTGCTTTATAAAAACGCTGGCTACCCCACGGCGGCGGCCTGGAAAAACCTGCCCAGCCACGGCTTTTTTTCCGTTTTCGGCCTGCTCCGCGATCTGCGCCGTGGTCTACTCGACAATTGGCGCGGCCAGATCAGCATTATCGAGCGGGAAGCGCAAACCGCTGATCTGATCCTGACCATCGGCGACATTTGGCCGGTATTGCTGGCCTCGCTGTACGGCCACCGGAAAAAGATCGTGCACATGGCCACGGCGATTTCCGTTTACCTCCGCCACTACACGCTGGCGGAAATTTGGCTTTTTAAAAAATATGTAAGCTGCGTGATCTGCCGCGATCTACCGACCTGCGCGGAGTTGCAGAAATTTAACGTCAACGCTTTTTACGCCGGTAATCCAATGCTGGACGATCCGATGCTACGCAGCACAAACACCAATCTGGGGCTGGACAAAAAACGCCGGCGCATCGTACTGATCCCCAGCAGCCGTGAGGACGCTTACGGTAATATTTTGCGCATGCTCAACGTGGTCAAACATTTTGCCACCAAGAATAGTTTTCAATTTGTTATTTCGCTGGCGCCCAATCTCACGCTGGAGCGTCTGCGCGCCGCGCTGGGCAAAAGCGACTGGGCGATGCTTGACCTGCGGCACAAAAAAACGCCGATCGCCGCGGAGCTGCTCCACAAAGACTCCACGCAGGTCTACGTCGTGCACGGCTATTTCCGGGAATGTCTCGACGAAGCGTCTCTGGCTATAGGCATGACCGGTACCGGCAATGAACAGATTGCCGGTCTGGGACTGCCGCTGATCCTGCTCAAAGGCAAAAGTCCGGCGGCTTCGCGCGGGCGGCTGCAACATTATAAAAAATTGCTCGACGGCGCGGTTTTTGCGCCGCGCGGCTCAGACGAAAGAATTGCCCGGGCGGCCAGTGAACTGCTGTCCAGCAGCAAACGTCTGCAGAGCATGGCCGATGCCGGACGCGCGCGGCTGGGCGACGCCGGCGGCTCTTATTTTATTACGCGTAAAATTTGGTACTATCTGTATGCCTAACCCGGCCACGCCTGATCTGTCGATCATCATTGTTACTTTTAACAACCGTGAATATTTGCGCGGCTGTTTGAATTCTATTTACGAAAACATCGGCAACCGCCTGCGTTATGAAATTTTTGTCGTAGACAATAACTCGCAGGATCAAACGCTCCAAATGTTGCAAGAAAATTATCCAGCCGTGCAGGTCATCGACAACGCGGAAAACGCCGGCTTTGCCAAAGCGAATAATCAAGCTCTGTGTCTGGCAGCCGGCCGCTACCTGCTCCTGCTCAACAATGACACTTTTGTTCTGGGACATTCGCTGGAACAAATGGTTGATTTTCTGGACACGCGCCGCGCGGTCGGCGCCCTGTCGCCAAAATTATTGAACGGCGACGCTCTGACGGTGCAAAGGCAGGGCAGTGTTTTGTCCCAAAAAGACTGGACGGCCGCGGCGCCGCGGCCGGTAAAATTTATCAGCGGCGCCGCTTTTTTGATCCGGCGGGAAACTTATAAAAATGTCGGCGGGCTGGACGAAAACTTTTTCTTTTATAATGAAGACCTTGACTGGTGCCGGCGCATTTTACAAAACGGCTGGCAGATCTATTATTACCCCGCAGCCTCGATCATTCATTACGGCGGCAAAAGCACAGGTTTTATCGGACGGCGGGCAACTGTTGAAGGCCTGCGCGGCGGCTTATATTTTGTTTACAAACATTACCGCCTGCTTTTTCCGCTGTATTTTATTTTGCTGACCGCCGGGCTGATCTTGCTGATCCTGGGCAATATTCTGCGTCTACTTTTTGCCAAAGCCGCTACGGAAAAAATCGCCGCTTACGCGCAGGTACTCTGGCTGGCTGTAACCGCGCAATACAAACCAAAAATGTTATAATGCAGCCCATGTTTTTTAAAAAAATCTGGGCGCTGCTGCTGCTGGGCGGCATTTTGCTGGCGGCGCCGATGCAGCACAGCGAAAAGATCAGAGCCGATTATTTGAAATACAAACAACTGCTTGCCAAACAGCCGGATAACAAAGAAACTCTTTTTGAATTTGCCATGATCCTGGCCGCTATGGGGCGCATCGAACAAGGCGGCGACACGCTGAAAAAGATCAATGAGCTGGACGAGAATTACGCGCGCACAGCGCTGGGCAAGCTGGAGCGCGTCCGCACCTCCGGCCAGGACAATTGGTGGCTGCGTTTTAAGCTCGGCTTTGTTTATTATTTTCTCTATGAGGAAGATCAAGGGCGCATCGCTCAGGCTCAGCGTCGCATTAAAAAAAACCAAGACAATCCCGACGATCAGTCCGGCCAGACGATCGCCCGCGAACGCGCGGTGATCACCGAGCGTCAGCCGCGCGCCAACCGCTATAAAGAAGCGTCGCTGGCTAACTTTTATCTTGTCGCCACCAAACAGCCGGAAGACTATCTCAATGCCTGGGGCTATGCTTATATGGCCACCGTCAAGGCCATTGAACAAGACTGGGCGGAAGCGAAAAACCTGATCGAGGACGCTATGGCCATTGAGCCCAATGCCTGGGCGATACACGCCGCCTACATGGAAGCCCTGCGCCAAAATGGTAATTTAATCGCGGCCGCCGGCCAGCTGACCAAGGCGCTTAAGTTAAAATCCGAACAAGAAAACTACGAAAAGAAGGTTTTCAATGAATAGACCGGTCTTATGGAATAAGATCACGATCAAACGCCGGTTTATTCTGCTGCTTTTTATTCTCCTGTTGACCGCCGGCTGGTATTATCTGTCCAGGAGCCAGCCCTGGAATATCATTATTCCGCCAGCGTCGGCGCGGAAAACTCTGCCGGATTACGTTTTTCAGGATGTCGCGCTGCGCGAAGTTTCCGGCGCCAGGATTTTTTACCGCGTCTCCGCTAATTCACTGACGCTGGACAGCGCGCAGGGCCAGCTCGAGCAGGTTCGCGGCAGCATCCTGGAAAACAACAACGCGGTGTTCAGTTTCACCGCGCAAAACGGCGTTTTAACCATCGCAAAAAAATTATTCACTCTGCATAATTTCAGCGGCCAGACTAATACCCGTTATTATCAGCCGTGGAGCATCGAAGCGCCGCTGGCTTACTGGGATAATACTTTGCAGAGTTTTACTTTTGACCGCAAACCAAAACTGACCAGCCGCGACCTTAATATTTCCGCCAGTAAAATTGTTTACAATTCGGTTTTCAACTTTTTCATTTTTGGCGCGGGCTGTGAGATCCAGAAAGGCGAATACACGATCAAAAGCGACCGCGCGGTTTTGCGTAACGCAGTCGATATTTTGACGCTCGAGGACAATATCGCTCTGCAGGGCAGTGATTTTACCGGACGCGCTGACGCGCTGGACTGGGATGTCCGCCGCGACGAAATAAATCTCAAAAACAATGTCATTTTGCAGACTACCGATATTATTCTGACCGCCGAGCAGGTTTCCCTGAACACCACGCAGGAAATCGTACTGCTCAAAAACAATGTGCGCCTGCAAAACAAAGAAAATAACGGCACGGACAATATCATCGTCAATACCGACCGCGCGCTATGGCTGCGCCAGTCCGGTAAAATTCAGTTCTTTGAAAACACGCAGGCCTGGAAAAATAATTCGCTGATCCAGAGCAATCAAATCGTTTATGATTTTACGCAAAAGGACATTGTGGCTTCCGGCGGTGGCCGCACTACGATCATCACCACCAACGACGAATAATGCCGGATCAATTTCAATTCGCTTCTTTCCGCCAATATCCGCAGATCGCGCACGGTTTTATCGGCCGTGATTCCAGTTTGGCTGAATTAAAAAATCAGAATTTTATCATCTCGCGGCAGGCGCATGATATTAAAATTTACACTCTAGAAAAACCATTCTGCGGCCAGCAGGAAATAGACGGGTACGACGGCCTGACCACACGGCAAAAAGAAATCACGCTCGTGATCCAGACCGCGGACTGCGCGCCAATATTATTTTTTGACCCGCGCACGCAGACTATCGCCGCCGCGCATGCCGGCCGCGCCGGCACAGAACTGGGATTCGCCGCCAAAATGGTCGCCCAGCTGAGCGAGGTTTATTCCGTAAACCCCGCGGATCTGCTGGCCGGCATCGGGCCGGCTATTTGCGCAAACTGCTATCAGATCGACCGCGCCCAGAACATTCATTATGATCTCCAGGCGGAAAATCAAAAACAATTAACAGCCGCCGGCGTCCGGAATATCGAGTTGTCCGGTCTCTGCACAGCCTGCAACGCTGTGGAGCGTTTTTATTCTTACCGCCGCGAAAAAACCACCCGGCGTAATTTTGCTTTTATCAAGTTAAACCAGATATAATTTCCGCGTGAGAAAATCAGCCTTATTTTTGCTCTTTATTTTAGCGGCGCTGTCCGCCGAGATCTCGCTGTCCGGCGGTCTGACCCAGGGACGGCAGCTGCAAACTATCTCCGGCGCGGAAAATTACCGCGCGGCTGCCGGGCTTACGCTGCGGCCGGCGTTTTTTATCGAAGCTGATTCCGCCGGACATCCTTTGTTTCTGGACAATGACCAGGTGGTTTACGGCCTGGGCCTCCTGACCGAATGCGCACACCAGGACGCTCACGCGGCTTTTAATCAGCAGCTGGCTTTTCCGCTGTACGCGACTTACTATTTAAATTTTGGCGCGCAGGCTGTCGGCGCCGGCTTGAGTCTCAATATTTTGCAGCTGCGTTATCGCAATCACGCCGCCCTGCAGGGGCAGCAGCTCGGCAAACATATTTTTTGGCGCTGGAACGGAGTGGATAATTATTTAGAATTCGGCCTGATGCAGCTCTGCGCGGAAAGCGCCTATGCCGCGGAAGACCTGGTTAGTTTTTATGATACAACAAATTTTATCCTGCGGTATGGCTTTTACCCGGGCGGGAAAAATTCAATTTAAATATTTTTATTTCCGCAGACTGGCTTTGGAAAACAAAGTCTCCGGTAAGTCGTTATTGAATTCCAGCGTTTCGATGACCACGCTTGTGCCATTGCCGTCTTTTTTCAGCGCGTCTTTGTAGATCATGGCTTTGGCCAGCCAGCGGCCATCGACCTGCATTACAGCGGTTACGTCAAGCGTTTTCAGCAAAGCGCCGCTTTTGGCGTAGAGATTTTCTTTGAGCGTGATAAATCTTTCCCGATCCACCCAGAGCCGGCGTTTGGCGTAAGCGAGATCATCTTTTTTGGCGGTCAGCTCCAGCGCCCAGACCGGCCGGCCGTCCAGCGTTTCTTCGCCGGAAACAGCGGCGCTGTAATTATTGGCCAGCACGGGGTCTTCCAGCATGTCTTCATAAGACATATCCGAGCCCATGACCGACTGGCGCAGCATGTGGCCGCTGATCAGTATTGTCCGGTCGGTGTCCGGCGAGTAAGTCCAGAGCTGGTCGCCAAGTTTGAGCATTTTGGCGCCTTTTTCACGCGCCGGAGCCAGATATTCCGTGAATGAGTCGCTGCTATTGCGCTGCCAGGTTTTAGCGCTGACCGTGCGGTCACCGCGCCGCCCGTGGATAGTCATGTTCATCACGGCAATTTTGCCGTCAGACAGGCGATTGTCGTCGATGCGCCGCAGGATTTCCCCGGCGGTTTGCGGAATCGGTCTAGCTGCCGCGTCAGCGGAAACAGCAACCGCGGCGGCGGCAGCGCTCTGTTCCGCGGCTAGCAAAACGCCGAGGACAAGCGCGCCTAGAATTATTTTTCTTAGCATGATCTCTCCTTTTTTTTAATTTTCCAATTCTTTAAACAATTGCGCCGTCTGCCGTTTAAAAATGCCTAAGCCCGCCAGCGCGCTGCCGATAAGAGTCGAAAGCACACCCGGAATAAAGCCGATGATATAACAGTCCGGCGGAACCTGCGCGCGAAAAACATTCTCGACCAAAAACGTAGCATCGTGAAACAAGGCGCCGTAGTCGATGCCGTGATATTGCAGCCAGTAAGAAAGGAGCAGACCGGCCAGAGTGCCAATAATGGAACCACCCAGCCCGATGAGCAGAGCTTCCCAGAGTATGCTGGTGTAAATATGCGCTTTGCTCTCGCCGATGGCCAGACGCACACCCATCTCTCCGTAACGGCGCAAACCGCCGATCAGTCCAGCGTTCCACAAGACCAGCATCATTACCACGACAAAAAGCAGCATAATAATAAATATTAAGGCTTGTACCCTGTCAAAGTAAGGACCCAGCCCGCTGTCTTCATACAGTGTGCGCATGACCGGACTGAACTCCTCTGCGGGATCCTGATAGCGCGTGTTGAAATCCCGCTGCAATGCCACAGCCTTTTGCTGGTCATAAACATCATCAGAGAAAAAACCTAAAATTACGCCCGCCGCATCCTGCATATCGAGAGCGGTCTGTATGGCGCGAATGTCCGCGATGATCGCGCTCCTGTCCATGGCAGCCACGCCGAAACGCAGTGTGCCGGCGATAGTAAAATTATTGACCGCCATGCCGCCGTGCATGGTCGAGCCGATCAGCGTAACCGTGTCTCCGGGCGACACTTTTAGCCTCTCGGCAAAATCTTCGGCCAGCAAAATTTCATTAGGCTTTTCCGGCAGTCGGCCGCGCACCAAGGATTTTTCCAGATTGAGAAAATCTTTTTCCGGGCTATCCGCACTCAAGTCTATGCCCAGACCGGCGGCTGGCCCCTGGATCCGCGTCTCGCCATGTGCGTCGGGTATGTCGAGCAGCCCGCCAAAATTGATGCGCGGCGTCCAGATAACATCCGGATACTGCGCGCGAAGTTTGGCCAGCCACTCCGTCAGATCCAGCAGAGCCAGATCATTGGGCAGCTGCTCGGCTTCCGCGGCGTAGGCCTGCGTCATGATCTTCACATGACCGGTTTGATGATGCGCGGTGGTGTTGTACATATTGGTCAGAACGCCATTGAGAAACGCCTCAAGAAAAACGATCAGGAACACGCCACACGCCACAGTTAATATCGGAAAAAAAGAGCGGGAGCGGTCACGCAGCAGGCCTTTGAGCAAAAATTTGATCATACTATTTTGCCCCGCAGGGCATCCGTCGGTGTCAGCCGCGCGATACGGCGGCAGGGCAGGTAGCTGACCAAAGCGGTCAGGCCAAAGATCAAAACGGCTGTGCCGAAAATAATGCCCGGCGTAAAGATCGGATAGATCACATTGTCCAGCGCGAGGCCGAACTGATCCATACCCGCTAAGCGGAAACCGGTTTTATTAAACCAGAACAACAGCGGCATGCCGTAAATAAGCGCCAGCAGCGCGGCCAGCGCGGAGTGCAGCGTGCCTTCCAGCGTGAATATTTTGAGCAAATCGGCTTTGGTAACGCCGAGCGCCAGCATTGTGCCCATTTCTTTGACACGGCGGAAGATCGCCAGAAGCTGTGTGTCAAAAATCCCCAGCATGGCCAGAAATAAAAACACCGCGTACATGACACTAGCTTCGACATATTCAGAGCTTATCATGGCACGCTCGTCGGTCAGAAGAAAGTCCTGACTTTTGTAGATCCAGCCGGGCGCGGACGCGCCGGTTTGGAGTTCTTTGGACAGCACGGCCAGCGTGGCCTGTCCGGGCAGGCCGGTCATTTTGCGCAAAGCCGCCAGAGGTATCCAGACCTGCCCTTGATCGATAGCGATCACATTGGTGGGCATAATACCCGCTATATAAATTTCCTCCGCATCAAAAGTGCCGCGCACGTCGCGCCAGCGCAGAACGGCGGTGTCGCCCTGTTTTAGTCCGGCGCTCTTGGCCATCTTGCCGCCGATGATGGCCGGTATGGCGTAGCCGGTGTTACGCAACGCGGCCGCCGGAATATTGAGAACGGTCTGTTCCGGATCGATGCCGTTGAGCGTGATATTCAGCACGCGGCCGCGCGGGTAGAGCGTGGCCTGTCTTTTGAGCAGGGGCGCCGCCTGGCCGGCGGCGATCAGCTCCGCCAGCTCGTCCGGCAGACGGCCGTGCGCGTCATCAAGCGTCAGATTATCAAAAGGGTCGTAGTTTTCCTGCCAGTACTGCCCGCCGCCGTAATAGCTGTCAATGGCAGCGCGCTCCATCTGGCGTCCCATGCCTTTGTACAACGCCTGACAGCCGATGATGATGACAAAAGACAGCGACAAAATAAAAGCGTTCAGCCAGGTGCGCAGTCCAGCGCCGAGCAGATTGCGTAAAGCCAGTTTGAAAATGTACATCTTAAACGCTTTCGTCAGCCGCCACGCGGCCATCCTCCAGCTTGATCTTGCGGCGCAGATGCCGGATAACTTTTTCGTCGTGCGTGGAAAAAATAAAAGTCGTATTTAATTCCTGATTGAGCTTCAGCATAATTTCCATAATGTTGGCGGAATTCTGCGCGTCGAGATTGGCGGTCGGCTCGTCCGCCAGCACGAGCTGCGGTTTTTTGACGATGGCCCGGGCGATGGCCACGCGCTGGCATTGGCCGCCGGAGAGCTGCTTGGGCAGGGAGCTCGCGCGGTCGGCCAGTCCCACCCACTCCAGCGCCTGCCAAATCATTGCTTGGCGCTGCGGGGCTTTGAGCTGCGGTTGCAGAAGCAAAGGAAATTCAATGTTTTCATAGACAGTGTAAACGGGCAGCAGATTAAAAGTTTGAAAAATAAAACCGATCTCAAAATTGCGTAAGTCCGCCGCCTGCTGGGCTGAAAGTTTTTCGATTTGCTTGCCCAGCACTTCCGCCGAACCGCTAGTCGGCAGATCCAGCGAGCCGATGATATTCAGCAGCGTGGTTTTACCGGAGCCGCTAGGGCCGATCAGGCCGGTAAATTCACCTGTCGTGAAATCCAGTGTGACATTATTCAGCGCGTTGAGTGTCGTCGCGCCCATTTGATAACTACGCGTCAAATTTTGGATCTTGATTATAGTTTTAGTCATGGCTCCCCTTTATTGCAATAGAATTTCATTATAGCCTAGTAATTATAACTTAGCAAGGCTTGAATGGCTCCCGTAGTTTTATTTTTTTCAGTGTAGTCCGGCGTCAGTTTGGCCAAAAATTGCAGCACCAGTTCGTCGTAAGTCCGCTGCCAGCGCAGGGACAGACTGTCGTTTTTCTCGGCGTAATACTGAATAATACTGACCGTGTCATACAAGCCAACCGGATAATCAACCAGTGCTCCGCAGGCCTGCGTGTTGCGGCCGCGGCCGGCGCGGTAAATATCGGTGTCGAGATTATATTTCTCCAGCAAAACATGCAGACCGTTGCCGAGGTCAAAAGTATAGTCCGCGCCGATGGTAGAATGATATTGTTTTTCCAGAGCCTGCAAAATTTGATCGTCCTGCTGGCCGAGGTCTACGGCGGCATACGCGGCTTCAAACCAGACGCCGATGCCAATATCCCATTTACCGTCCAGCCCCAAGCGCCGCTCGGACGTTATCTCCTCAGACAGCAGCGAAAAAGTCGGGCTCGCGCCAAAATCTATACGGCGCTGATGATAGGTCAATCCCGCTTCGCCGTTGCAGACCGGCAGCTGCAAACGCCCGCCAAATTCCGCAGTATGTTTGGCGGTCGGAATTATTTCCGCGCCTTTTAGTTCGTCATTGCCGGCCAGTCCCCACAGCCAAAAATTGGCGTTATTGGGCAGGTAGTAACGCAGCAACGCGCCTTTGACGCCTTCCGTAAAACCGAGCGGATCCAGCGGATCCAAACTGTCAAACCACTGCAGCGGGCGGAAAAGCGTGGCCGAGCCAAAATTTACTTTTTGCAGGCCGAACCGCGCTTCGATTTGCGCGTCGCTCCAGCGCGCCCAGAGGCGGTGCGGTTTTAATTTGCTGTCTACTCCAGAAACCAGATTGCCGTTGAGCGCCAGATCGATATCCAGCGCGTACTCCGGCGCCGACCAAAAAAATTCCGGTATATAGCGCAGACCCAGTCCGGCTTTTTCCTGATCCGGCAGATCGAGCCAGCTGGTGATTTGACCGCTACCGCTAAACTCCGCGGCTGTTCCGAAGCGCAATAAACAGAACCACAAACAAAGGAAAAATAAGAACTTTCGCCCCATAAATTTATTTTAGCATGACAGAGGCAGCGATGGTATGAAGTGGTTGCTTGTTTTTAGTTATGGCCTGTCCTGCTGTTTTATCATTTCATCAATAAGACGCATAAATTTTTTATCTTTTCTCAGGCTGTCATGGGCATATCTAAGCATATGTATACCAATTTGTTTGAACGCAGTAAAAACAAATTTCTCATTTTTCCACAGAGCGGGTTCTATATCTTTACGATACTCAAGACTTGTTTTAAGTTTGGAAAGAGCATCTGAAATAATTTTAGTTTGCATTTTTTAATCCTTATATATTTTAAAATTTTTATTAGTAGGCCTATTTTTGCGAACTCTTTGTTAATATATCGTAACATTTTGGTAAATGTTTCAAAATTTTTAGACCGTTTAATTTCTTATAATCTATTAATCTATAATGCTAAAATACCTTTAGAAAAATCATAAACAAAAGGCAACAAATTGCGTCTACTCAAAATAGGTTTATTCCTGCTGGCGCTGCTGGGCGTGTCCGCGGCATCTCCGCGCGTCCCGATCCTGATGTACCATCACATTCGCCAGCCGCAGCCGGAGGATTCGGCTGTTTTGCGGGAGCTGTCCTGCGCGCCGGAAACTTTCACACAGCAGGTCGAAGCTCTGCGGCAGGCGGGTTATCAGACGGTTACTTTTGAGGACATTGCGCGCGGGCGGATCCCGGCCAAGCCGATAATGCTTACTATAGATGACGGCTATCAGGACGCCTATATCGCTTACAATATTTTGCGGCAGCGAAATTTAACGGCGGTGTTTTTTGTCACCACCCGCTATCTGGGCGATGGCCGGCATTTGACCGTCGTGCAGCTGCGGGAAATGGCGCGTGGCGGCATGGAGATCGGCTCGCACAGCATTTCCCATCCTGATCTATCCACGCTGTCTCTGGCAAATTGCCAAAAGGAGATCGCGGAGAGCAAACGTTTTTTGGAGGACATTCTGGGACAAAAAATAATTTCGTTCTGTTATCCTTCCGGACGGGTCAACGCCAATGTGCGCCGTCTGGTCAAGAACAGCGGTTATCTGTACGCGCGAACGACCCGCCCCGGCCTGGGCAATTTTGACACGGAGCCGCACACTTTGCGGGTGTTTAGAGTGAATAATGATCTAACCGCCGCTGAACTTTTGCGGCAATTGGATTTATTTTGATATTTTTTTCTGCTAAACTAACCCCAAGTCGGGGTGTAGCGCAGTTGGTAGCGTGCTTGTTTCGGGTACGTAACTAAAACACGCTGACGATCCTTTGAACAATCAAGCACAAACTAAATACCACAACGCGCGCAAAAAAGTCAATAGGCATTTTTAGGCGGCCGAAAGTTTGGTGATTTTTTCTGATATTTTTACGGCTTCTCTTTGCAGAGAAAAAACATCTGCGTGCCGATAATACTGCGTCATGCTGGTCGACGAATGTCCCATGAGCTTGCGAACAATATCGTCCGGCAATGTTTCAAGCATACGAGTGTTGAATGTATGCCGTAGCCAGTACGGCGTGATCTCCGGTCGGTCTATGCCGGCGCGTTTAACTCCCTCACGAAATCTTTGGCTCAAAATGCTGTCGCTAATCGGCTTGCCGTAATGCGACAAAAAAATAAAATCGTCCGGCAAAATAAATAGCCGCTCGGATTTTAATGTTTCGATTTGCTCCGCAGTGAACGCCGTAACCAGAGCGGGTTTTACTCTGCCGGTTTTTGTCCCTTTTAATTTTGCACGGGTGTTTGCCTCTATCGCTTTCATGATCGGGAAAAATTTAAGTTCTAAACTCCAATCTCCCCACTGCAGAGCGCGCAGTTCCCCCGGACGCAAGCCGGTGTCTTTTAAAACCAGAAAAGCGGTTAGATATACCTGCGAACCCCATATTTTAAGCAGCTCCGCGCGATCTTGTGGGAAAAGTTTATTCATTTCGTCCGGCGATAATATGCCGCGTTTATTTTTCTGGCCGCAGAAACGCAGGATACCATTGAGCGGATTTTTTTTGATGATCTCTTCCTCGATTAGATGCGTATAAATATCCGATAGGCAGGAAAGAATTTTGTTTTTCGTTGCTGGCGCAAGGTTGAGCGCAAAGAGTTTGTTGTTCACGATTTTGTGTGTTAGCTTGGCTGGCGGATAATTCCCAAGCAAGGGAATAATATAATTTTTGACTAGAGCGTTTTTATCGTGCACAGCTTTTTCTACAAAGTCCCTGCCTTTTTGTTTGCGCTTTTCGTGCCAGTATCCACCAACCACAAATAAGCCGTCCGCATAATTTTTTATGGTTTTCTTGAAAAACATAGCCGCGCTCCATAACCTAGTTTTTATTAAGCATCTCCCTCAGCCACTGTGTGCCGCCGAGAACCCTAAATTTCTCCCACAAATCATCATCTAATCTTATCTGCCGCTGTTTCTGTAGTTCGCCAGTAATCCTTTTCCGGCCAGCTCCAGCACGCGCGCCACCATAAGTTTTTTTTCTCATGGCAAATACAGTATAATGCTCAACTTGAATTTGTCAATACATATCCAAGTCCCAAACCAACAAGTGCCTTTACACTCTTTTTTGCCGCGCTAATATATTCCCATGGCGGCAAACGTAAAATTTTTCGACACAAACCGGATAAACTCGCAATCCGGCTTTGACTTTACCAGCGCGGACGCCGCGCGCGCGTATATTCTTTACGACAACGATAATTCTAACCGGCTATTTTCCAACGGCAGTAACGACAGCACGCCGGAAGTCTGGACGATAGAATTTTCCGGCGCTTACGATCTGGACGCGCTGGCCGCGTTTAACCACAATATCAAATCCGGTAATATCCAGTACTGGAGCGGCGCGGCATGGGCTAATTTCTCGCCGGCGGCGGCATGGACAAACAGCACGGACAAAAACAGCTATTTTGAATTCACTCGCGTGTCCACGAAACAGATACGCCTTACGATGAACACTACACAAATTCCAAATCAGGATAAATACGTCGGCCAGCTCCGCGCGCTAACCAGTTTGGGGAACTTGATTAAAAACCCTGTCGAGGTCACGCCCAAATTACAGCCTAAAGATTTTGATTACACCACCGCCACCGGCGGAAGCGTGTACGGTATCGCGGGGATAAAATATCAAGCGACGGTAAAATTTCAGAACGCGCCGGAAGCCGATCAGACCTTTTTGGTCGAGCTCAAAACACGGAATAAACAATTTTATTTTTATCCCTGCGGCGGCTCTGGCCAGACCGATGTAACTTTTCGGGTGGACGATATGTATTTGGTAAATTTTACCGGCGCGGTAAGCCCGAAGCTGGCTGGCAAAAATCTTTTTGGCATAGGCATAGACACCAGCATCACGCTCAAAGAGGTGTGACATGGCCGAGCCGATACCAGCGGAGCAGCTCCTGATAGACCTGATCCGGCAGCCGAATTTCAAACCGATCAGGCGGTGTTTTATCCGTCGGCGATTGCCGGACGGAAAGTACGAACCGGAATGGCGCTTGATCAGCCAGATAGACGGCGTAAATACTGTGCTGAAATGGGGGAGCTATTCGATCAAATCCGAGGAGACCGGAGACGGCAGTATCGGCGAGTTCTCTATTTCGCAAATGACTATGGAGTTCGAGAATGAGGACGGCAAATTTAACTGGGAGAATGACGGCCGGTCGCTCTGGTACGGATATTTGAACCGCAAATTTACAAAGCTCCGCGTGGAGACAGCGTACTTTGATTTCGACGCTGGCCAAGAAGTCGGCAACGCGATTATTTTTGAGGGACTGATCGACAAAGTCACCACCGGCGATAATCAAAAGGCCAGTGTAAAATGCATCGGGTATCAGGACGTCCTGCACAAAATCGACATTCGTAGTTTGTGGATCGGCGCGCGGCCGCCGACAATAATGGCCAGCCAGCTTATTGACCTCATGCTCTACAATGAGCGCACGCTGGAATTTTTCGAGCCGGGCAGCATCAATCTCGGCGTTGATTACCGGATAAAAACCAGTGAGCTGACATTAACTTTCTGGCACAACCTAAAGATGATCTGCAAAAAATCAAGCTCCGTACCGCTCATAATTGGCAACCGGCTGTACGTGCAGGACTCGAAAGCGGGCGAGGAATTGCCGTTTGTTTTTGCCGGTATCGGCGCGAGCCGTAAAGATATAGATATTTATAAAATCGACCAGGACCAAGAGGGCGCGGACAAAGTGCGCGTGTGGTGGCAGGTGCAGGACACCAACATCGAAGCAAAATCCACTGATCCCGTGCTGCTGCTTAAATATCTCGACAGCCCGGAAGTGGTAAGCCTTGGCGAGGTGGACGACAGCACCGTGCAGTACAAGCAGAGCATCGTTGACCGGCTGCTGACCAAATGGCAGTATCCGCGGCCGACGGTGGACATAGAGGCGCGTTTTATGAACGGGCTGGTCTGGCCGCTGCACAAGGCGCGGATCAACAATCCCGGACTTTATACGGACAACGACAACGGATTTTTCTGGGACGCATGGTTCTGGAACGACGGCAGCAACTGGAACGGCATGTCCGGCGCGGTGTCGATCTTGCCGGATGAACTCTGGCTGGTGGATAAAGTTACATACGACATAGACAAATGGAAAACTTCTATCTCGTTCTCTAAAATCCTTGAGAACGTGGAAAGCGATTGACTTATTTTTTTAATTTCCTAGTATTGAGTCATGAACGAAAGCGAAACAGTACAGCTTGAATATCTCGGCGCGGCGACGGACTGCCGGAACTGCGGACTTAGTAATCTTAAAAAAGGCAGCGTCATCACTGTTGCGCGCGGCGTCTACGAACGCGAGTTAAAAGGCAACGGTAAATTTCGGCTGATCACCAAAGAGTATCTAGCCGAAACTCAACCCCGACACAGACGGGAAAAAACCAAAAGAGAGGAGAAATAATCATGGCAGAAACAGGCATAGGCAAAAATGGATACCTGAAATTTCAAAAGGAGACGGCATATAACACGCCGGCCACGGACGGCATGCAGCTCGTGCCGTGGAGCGAGGGACAAATTAATAGCGTCGTCGCGGACATCGAGAATAATCTCATTCTGGGGGATCGGCTCAAACAGGCTCCCTGCGCGGGCCGGATAAGCCACTCCGGCGAACTGACTTTTTATCTCTATCCCAACCTGCTTGGCATGTGGCTGGATTTATTTATCGGCAACGGCACGGACGTGGACAACAGCGACGGCAGTTACACGCACAAATGGCTAACGCCGCTGACCGGCTCCACAGCGCCAAATTCCTTTACGGCGCATCAGGCCCTGGGAGACGACCTCGCCAAAGTATTCAGCGGCGGCAAGATAACTTCTATCGTCATCGCGTCCGATAACGAGGGCGACCAGACCATTCAGCTAAATACATTTTTTAAGTCCGCTTTGTACGATCAAGAGCGTTTTCAGACTTTTTTGTTCGACCGGTTGTGTCCCTATCGTTTCGGCGAAACAAAGGTTTTTATTACCCCTAGCGGCGGCGCGGAAGCGGAGTATAAAGCCAACAGTTACGAGCTAAATATTGACCTTGGCTACAATACAGAGGATTACAAGCTCGGCGGTTTCGAGGTTGATAGTTTCAAATTCAACACCGCGCCGACCGTAACGCTGGCAGTGAATATTCCGGCGGACGACGCTTTTCTGAAAGCCGCGAGGGAGAAAAAACAATTCTCTATTCGGCTGGTTACTCAATCGGCGCAAAAGGTCTCCGCGGATAGTCAGGCCACTTATGGTACAGAAATTATCCTGCCCGGCTGCCGCTTGAGCGCCGACACTGAAATACCCAACGGCACCGAGCGCATCAACATGGATTTGAGTTTTGACTGTTCTTACGGTGGAGTGACACCGGCGTCCGGCGCGGCCAAGACGATGTTTGAGATCGGCCATACGGATAGCACCGAAAGCTACAATACTTAGAAAACATAAATGTCCGCTTTTCGGTTTTGGGTATTTTGCCGGAAGCCGCATAAACACAGGGCTGTAGCGATTTACCGCTTTTTAGAAAGCGGACATTTATGTTTTTGCCGTTGTTGACATTTTCGGAAAGTTTATTATAATTCCATGCGGTTACTAAATTACTTCCGAGGAGCTT
>JAIRWS010000137.1 GCA_031268855.1 Candidatus Margulisiibacteriota bacterium
ACGCGCGGCAAGACCGGACGCGTGATCGGCAATCTGCTGAATATCCTCACCGTGCTGAAAGGTTTGCCGCTGGCCTACAACCGCGATCTGCAGGAAGACAAACAGCCTTTGTTCGACACGGTGCGGACGGTTTCGGACTGCCTGCGGGTTTTGACCGGCCTGTGGCGGACACTCCAGTTTCGGCCAGACAAAATGGCGGCGGACGCGGCCAGAGGTTTTTCGACGGCGACGGATCTGGCGGATTATCTGGCGCGCCAGAATATGCCTTTCCGTGAAGCGCACGAAATCACCGGACGCCTTGTGCGTTATGCTCTGGAGCGGGACAGGACTTTGCCGGAATTAACGCTGGCCGAATATCAGACTTTTTCTAGCCGGATAAAACAGGATGTTTACAAATATATTTCGCTGGAAGGCTCGCTCCAGGCTCGCAATGTTTACGGAGGCACGGCTCCGGCGCAGGTAGCCGCGGCCTTGAAACGCGCTAAACGGAGACTTAAAAATGCGGTTTAGCAGCGCGCCGGTTTATAAAAAAGAATTTTCCGGTCAGGGAGTTTTTGTTTTTGCGGACAGCGCTAATCCGCGGCCCCAGGTTTTTCAGGGTAAACAGGAAGAGGTCTATGCCTATGACACCGCTGCCGGCCGGACTTTTTTAGTCGGTCTGGGCAAAAAAGCGGATTTTAGCGCGGACAAAACGCGGCTGGCGGCGTATCATCTGATTAAAGCCGCGGCTAAAGCCAAATTGACGCGGGTGGCCGCGGAATTGCCGCCCGTTTTTGATCTGGCGGCTTTTTTAGACGGCTGTTATTTGGCGAACTATCGATTTGCTGGCCGGCACAAAAAAACCAAAGAAAAAACTCCGGAGCAGATCGAAAAAGTTTATCTGCTTGGCCAGTATCCGTCCTTGAAGACCTTAATCCGCCGCCGGGAAATAATTTTTGCGGCGGTAGATCAGACTAAAGATCTGGTCAATCTGCCGGGCAATATCGTCACACCAGCTTATTTAGAAATGGTCGCTAAAAAGATAGCCGCAAAGTCAAAAGTTAAACTTTCTACTTTTAACTTAGCGCAGGCTAAACAGGCCGGGTTGACCGCCTTTGGCGCGGTGGCGCAGGGTGCGGACACGCCGGCTAAATTTATCGTTTTGCAGTATCTCAATGGCGGGCCAAAGCCTAAAATTGCCCTGGTCGGCAAAGGCGTTACTTTTGACAGCGGCGGTCTGTCTTTAAAACCCGCCGCCAATATGGGCGAGATGAAAACCGATATGGCTGGCGCGGCGGCTGTGCTGGCGGCTTTTGGCGTGCTGGTGGATTTGCGGGTTAAGCAGAATATTTTGTGTATTGTGCCCGCTACGGAAAATCTGCCGTCCGGACGCGCCTACAAGCCCGGTGATATTATTACCAGCGCGGATGGGCTGACCGTGGAGATCAACTCCACGGATGCGGAAGGCCGCCTGATCCTCTGCGACGCGCTCTGGTACGCGCAAAAACTGGGCGCCCAAAAGATCATTGATTACGCTACTTTGACCGGCGCCTGCCAGATCGCGCTGGGCGAGACGCGCGCCGGAGTGATGACTAATTCCCAAAATTTCCTCAATGACTATCTGGCCGCCGCGGAAAAGACTGGCGAAAAACACTGGCAGCTGCCTATGGATGCGGAGTATTTAGAACTGCTAAACTCCAAAACCGCGGACACCTTGAATAATTCCTCCGAACGGCTGGCCGGGACGATCAGCGCGGCCAAGTTTCTGGAAAGATTTATTCAAAAAGGCGTGGACTGGATCCACTGCGATATTGCCGGCACCGCTTTCTTAAAAAAACAGCAGCGTTATCTGGAGCCGCAGGCCACGGGCTTTGGCGTGCGCACGCTTGTTGAGCTGCTGGGACAGGAGGGCGGCCGGTGAACATTTTTTTAGCCCGGGTGTGGGCTTTGTTGCGGTCTATATTTTGGAATAAGCTTAATGACGCGGACATCGCTTTTTTGCGGGATTATTTAAACAAACAAGAGCAGATTTTGTTTTATTCTTTGCCGGCGTACGATCAGCGGCATTCGCTTGATGTGGCTTACACGGTGCGGGATTTGCTGGGCAAGCGCACCAAGATCGATCCCAATAAATTATACAAAGCCGCGCTGTTGCACGATGTGGGCAAGGCGCCGGCGCGTTTGCGGGTGCGCGACCGGGTTTGTCAGGCGCTGTTTTTTACGCTGCTGCCGCCGCTGGCCGATTATTTGGCCAATCGGGGCTCCGAGACGACAGGCTATTGGCGGCGGATCTTGTTTTTTTACAAATATCACCCGCGGCTGGGCGCGGCGTTGGTCAAGGGGATTTCCAGCAATGAGGTGCTTAATTTGATCGAGTGCCATCATGACGCTTATTGGCCCGGCGAGCCGAAAGAATTAACGATCCTGCGGGAAGCGGATAGTTTAAATTAACGCGTTCGGAATTATTCTCTTTAGCCGGATAAGCGTACCGGGCCCGCTGAATTAGGGGATAATTCCAAGTGTGTTTATTTCCGCGCGGAGTTTGGCTGCGGCCGCAGCCGGATCGGCGGCGTAAATAATTCCCCGTGAAGAATTGATTAAAAAACCAGAATTTTGTTTGTTCCGCGCGGCCTGTACTGTGCCGGCCAGCTCGCCGCCCTGCGCGCCGACACCGGGTATCAGTAGAAAAGCGGCGGGGATTATTTCACGGATGCCGCGGATTTCCTGCGGCTGCGTAGCGCCAACGACCGCGCCGCAATTGCCGTGCCGCTCCTGCCATTCCTGAATTTTAGCGGCGACTTTTTTGTATAAATCCGGCTTTTGAAAATCCTGCGCGCCTTGATTGCTGGTCAGGCAAAGCACGAAACTATATTTTTCCTGATATGCCAAAAAAGGCGCGATAGAGTCCTCGCCCATATAAGGCGCGAGTGTCACGGCGTCCGCATTGAGCTCCTCGAAGACCGCTTGGGCATAGGCGCGGGAAGTGTTGCCGATGTCGCCGCGTTTGGCGTCGAGAATGACCGGTATTTCCGCCGGAATATATTTAAGCGTGGCGGCTAGAGCTTTGAGTCCGGCCAGTCCGTACATTTCGTAAAAAGCTAGATTGGGCTTGTAACAGGCTGCCAGATCCCGCGTCGCGTCAATAATATATTTGTTGAATTCCAGAATTGGTTCGGCGGCGTGGCGGAATTTTTCCGGCAGTTTGGCACAGTCTGTATCCAGCCCCACACAGACAAAAGTTTTTTTCTCCTGAATACGCGTGTTTATTTTGGCTAAAAATTCATTCACGGCGGCATTATAGCATAGAAAAAATTTCTGAAATTTCTGCAGGCCGCTGACGATATCTATGAAATAATAAATTTAGGAGCAAAAGGTTATGCAAAAAATAAAAGCTTACACTCATCTGCCGTTTCGCACCACACTCTACACCCGTGAGATAGAGGTGTCGGCTTACGCTGAATTGCCCAATTGCGCGCTGGCGCTTTTTAATTACCAGGATTTGCCGGAGGATAAGCGCGGCAAGTTTTTCAATTTGCTGCGTTTGCTTTTTCCGTATCTATCGCGGCGCCTGCTTTTTACGCTGCTCAACAGTGAGAATACCTGTATCGATATTAGTTATGTCCGGCGCTCCAGCCGCAAGTACATAATTAAGGTTGCGCTGGAACGCGTGGCCAAACCGGTCAAGGCGCTTTGGGATTATCAAGCGCTGGAGCTGGCCGAGAGGGCGGAGGGTTAGCCGGATTTTATAAGCCTCGCAAGAGTTCACTCAAAGATAACCCCAGAGCTTCGGCGATTTTTTTCAGCGTCCTCAATCTGAGACTGTGAATGCCGTTTTCGATGCGGCTGACGGTGGCCGGCGTCAGGTCATTTTCATAACCAAACAGATTGACGGATTTCGGAATTTTTTCGCGCAATTCTCTTAAACGCTGGCCAAAACATTGGTCTATCTTCCGGTGTTGCGTAAACGTAATTGTAGGTGTCTATTATAAGCAGAGTGTTACGTATTCGTAATACGGGGTTAAAATAATTTTTGTCCGGTAATTCTTACGTAAGCCTCGCGGTATTTCTCGCTCGTTTTTTGCACAATGTCCGGCGGTAGAGCAGGGACTGGCGGCTCTTTGTTCCAGTGAATAGACTCCAGATAATCGCGCGCGAATTGTTTGTCAAAACTTTGCTGGGACTGCCCGGGCTGATACGTTTTGATATCCCAGAAACGCGAGGAGTCCGGCGTCAAAACTTCGTCAATTAAAATGAGTTCACCCTGCGCGTCCTGCCCGAACTCAAATTTGGTGTCAGCGATAATAATGCCCTTGGCCAGCGCATCCTGTGCCGCCAGCGTATACAAGGCCAAAGATTTTTGTTTGATCTGCGCGCCTAAATCCCGGCCGATCAGGTCATTCATTTTCGCCACGCTGATATTTTCGTCGTGTCCGGTCTCCGCTTTGGTCGACGGCGTGAAAAGCGGCTCCGGCAACCGGCTGCCCTGCCGCAGATTTTCCGGCAGTTCGTGTCCGCAGATCGCGCCGGTCTTTTGATAATCTTTCCAGCCGGAGCCTTCCAGATACCCGCGCACGATACACTCGATCGGCACGACCCGGGTTTTGCGCACGAGCATCGCGCGGCCGGACAATTCTTTTTGCTGAAATTCCGGCGGGAAATCCTTGAGCTCGGCGCTTAAAAAATGATTTTTAATTCGCGCGGCCGTCTGCTCAAACCAGTAACGGGAAATGCCGGTCAAGACCTGTCCTTTATAAGGAATGCCTTCGGCAAAAATATGATCGAAAGCGGAGAGCCGGTCGGTGGCCGCCAGCAGTAATTTATCACCCAGGTCATACAGCGCGCGGACTTTGCCCTGTTTAATAGGTTGAACTTTGAGATCGAACTGCGTTAGTGGCCGCATGCACAGGCATCTTACACCAGATCAGCCGAAACGCAAACTGGGAAAATCTGTGCTATAATGTAATAGAATTTTTAAGGAGGCTTTATGCGGGAGAGAGAATACGGCGGCGGGATTTTTTTAGAGGGCCTTTTGCTTGGCGCGGTGCTGGGCGGCGTGCTGGGTGTTCTGTTTGCCCCGCAGTCCGGCGAGAAAACCCGCCAGTGGCTCAAAGAAGTTAAGGCGGATAATCAGGATATTATCGACGATGGCGTGAAAAACGTGGAAAATCTAGTCACGTCGGCCAAACAAATCATCGACGATAAGATCCGCAAGATCGAGGAAAAATTAAATAAAAAAGACGACAAAAAAAATAAGTAGGAGTTTTTATGAGCGTGGCGGCAGTTTTAGCCCTGACAGCGCAGGTTTTGCTGAGCATTTTATTATTTGTCGCGGTCTTAATTGCCTGGCAGCTGTTCCGCATTTTGCATGACGCGGCGCAAATCTCGCGGCGCTTGGAGCTGCTGACCGATCTTTCCGGCTGGCTCAGGTTTTTCAGAAAAGTCAGCCAAAAATAAAATTCTTTATTCTTTTACCAGATAAATAAAAAACTCTTTGTTGCCGTTCATACCAGTGATGGCTGAGACTGTTTCGCCGAGGATTTTAAAACCGGCGGCCGCGGCATAGCCGCGGACTTTTTCCTGAACTTTGCTGTGCACCGCGGGGTCTTTGACTATGCCACCTTTGCCGACTTCGCCGCGCGCCGCTTCGAATTGCGGCTTGACCAGCGCGACAGTCCGCGCGCCGTTTTCCAGGACGGCAAAAAGCGGCGGCAAAATTTTCTCCAGCGAGATAAAGGATACGTCGACTGACGCGAGCCGCAGATCTAACCGCGGCGGCTGGGCTAATTCCCGCAGGCGTTCTCCGGTCATGTAACGAAAATTTATTTTCTCCAGGACGATCACCCGCGGATCGCTGCGGATTTTCCAGTCCAGCTGATTGTAGCCCACATCCAGCGCGATAACTGCCGCCGCGCCGCGCTGCAGCAGACAATCCGTGAAACCGCCGGTCGAGGCGCCAACATCCAGACAGCGCAGTCCCCGCGCGGAAACTCCAAAAGTGTCCAGCGCGCCGGCCAGTTTCAGTCCGCCGCGGCTGACGTAGGGGCTTGGGGCGCCGAGCAGACGAATGACCGCGGAGGCTTTGACCAGGGTTCCGGGCTTTTGGATTTTTTGTTCGTCGGTCAGCGCCGCGCCAGCGATGATCAAAGCCTGTGCTTTTTCCCGCGAGACGGCCAGCTTTTGGGCAACAAGCAGATCGAGGCGGATTTTTTCGGCCATGATTTAAAGAAAACGGATCGTTTTGCGCATTTTTTCGATGCGCCGCATGATCCGCGCGACGGCTTTTCGGGAGCCAAAACGGCTGAATTGCGCGATGAGCCAGTGCTGAAAATAGGGGATAATATAGATTTTTTTCTGATACAGAGCTTTGACCGCGCGGCGGGCGACTAATTCCGGCGCGACCAGTTTGTACAGCCAGCCCGGCACGGTGGGCTGGCCGTTCTGGAAAAAATTAGTGTCCGTGATACCCGGACAAAGCGCGGTGACGCCCACGTTATAGTCCTGCAATTCGATATGCATGGCTTCGGACAGCGCCAGAACAAAAGCCTTGGAAGCGCCGTACAGCGCGGCGTAGGGCAAGGGCTGAAAAGCCGCCGTGGAAGCGACGTTGAGAATATAGCCGCGCCGCCGTTTTTTCATGCCGCGGCCAAAAAGCATGCTCAACTGCAGGACGGCGTGCAGATTGACCTGAAACAAACGCTCGCATTCCGCCAGATCCTGATCGACCTGCGGACGCGCCTTTAGGCCAAAGCCGGAATTATTGACCAGCACGGAAACGGTCAATTTGTTTTTATGGCAATAGTTGTAGAGTTTTTGCGGCGCGGCGGGTCGGCTCAAATCGCTCGGCACAGGGATTACTTTGATCCGGTATTTGGCCTGCAGTTCTTTTTGCGCCGCGCGCATTTTCGGCAGGTTACGGCTGGCCATGATCAGATCCTGGCCGCGTTTGGCGAACTCGATGGCCAGCGCGCGGCCGATACCTGAAGTCGCGCCGGTGATGAGAGTGTATTCAGTCATGCGCGGATTTTAACATATTATAAATCGTCGCTCTGGTCAGGCCGAGTGATCTGGCCGCCTGACTGATATTGTGGTTAAAATATTTCAGACGCTCCGCAATGATCTCTTTTTCCAGAACTTTCAGTGTTTTTAGATCCGGCGCGGCGGTGTTTTCGCGCTCCCGTCCGCTGTGTCCAGCGTTGTCCTTGCGGCTTTCCGGCGCGGCCGAAACGCCCGGTAGTAAATTGCTGAATAACAGATCCGTATGCTCGATCGTTTGGCCCGCGCAAAGCAGATAGGCGCGCTTGACGACATTTTCCAGCTCGCGGATATTTCCCGGCCAGCTGTAATTAAGCATGCTGGCCCGGGCCGGCTCGCTAAAACCCTCGACCCGTTTTTTGCCGCGCGCCGTTTCCTCGCGCAAAAAATATTCCGCCAGCAGAATAATATCTTGCCCGCGCTCGCGCAGCGGCGGCACGGTGATCGGAAAAACCGCCAGCCGGTAATACAGGTCTTCGCGGAAATTATGCGCGGCGACTTCGTTGATGAGTTTGCGGTTGGTCGCGGAGATGACCCGCGCGTCGACATTGATAATATCATTAGAGCCGAGGCGCGAAATCTGTCCGGTCTGCAGGACGCGCAGCAGTTTGGCCTGCAGATCCAGCGGCAGTTCGCCGATCTCGTCCAAAAACAGCGTGCCCTGATGCGCCACTTCAAATTTACCCGGCTTGCTGCGCTCGGCGCCGGTGAACGCGCCTTTTTCGTAGCCAAAAAGTTCGGATTCGATGAGCGTATCGGGTAGCGCCGCGCAGTTGATGGCGACGAAAGGCTTGTCTTTGCGCGCGCTTTGATAATGAATGATGCGGGCGGCCAATTCTTTGCCGGTGCCGGACTCGCCTTCCAGCAGGACGGGGACAGAGCTGTCGATAACCGCTTTTAATTGTTGATACAGAGTGTACAGCGCCGGCGATTTGCCGATCACGCGCAATGGCATACTGTCCGGCGTTTCAAATCGATGAATTTCTTTTGGCATTGTAAATAAATTATACAGCATGTATTAATTTTTGACAATAGGTGTATAAAAATTAAACAGCTCCATGCGGGGAACGGTCATTGAGCAAGGTCGAAATGACCGGCATATTTTACTCAGCGCTTAGATTTTTGCCATAACTCTAAGAAAAATAACAGCGCAAAACAAACAGCTCAATAGCATGGCATAAAAATTGTTTATTAACCGGCGTCTGAGCTTAACGAATGCTAGCAAAATTAAGCAAAGGCGGATCCGCGAAACACGCGGAATATTTTATAGAAAGGAGATGGTATGTATGCTGCCAACATTATTTAGGAGAGGGGATTTTGGTGATCTGCTGGACAGGGTATTTGAAAGCCCGCTGGAGATCGAGCGCGGACGGGGCTTTTACCCGCGGGTCGACATTCATGAGGACGAGGACAATGTCTATGTCGAGGCGGACCTGGCCGGTCTTGACCAAAAGGACATCAAGATCGAGGTTGACGAGGACAATGTTTTGAAACTAGCCGGCGAACGCGAATACAAGAAAGAGGATGGGAATAAAAATTATCATCGCGTGGAGCGGCAGTATGGGCGTTTTGAGCGGAGCTTTGCGCTCGGTCAAAATGTCGAGGCGGACAAGACCAAAGCTGAATTTAAGAATGGCGAATTGAAATTGACCATTCCCAAAAAAGCCGAGAAAAAACCGCGCGCGATCGAGATCAAGTAGAACAAATTTGTGAGTTTTAGATGGTGAGTATATTTACTTACGTACGCGCGGCAAATATATCAAGGTGCGCGATGTGTTGCGCAATCTAAAAATAGTTCCGGTCGCCGAAAATGAGGCCCATACGGTCGTGACCGTCTATGACGTCCTGGAATATACCGTTGCCAATCTGCCGCCCCAGAAGCGTATGCGATGGTAAGTTGGGATTATAACCTATTAGGTATATACATACAGGCAATTTGTTAACAAGTTGTCTGTATTGTTATATCTTAGTATGCATTGTTTGGTACCAAGTAATATAAAAACTATTGACAGTAATATTGAATTCGTATAAAATGTGCAAATATGGTGCAGCCTATATCAAATGATAACTATACGAAGCAAAAGCTGGTCAGCAAAGCCTGCGAGATCTTTAGGAGCGGCGGCTACAGCAACGAGACTATTGACCATATTTGCGAAGCGGCCGGCATTTCTAAAAACACTTACTATTATTACTTCAAGTCCAAAGAAGATCTGCTCCTGGCCTGCATCGGTGAATTCGAAAGTATTTCCTCGCGCCGCCTGGCCGATATTTTTTTGTCCGGCGAAAATTATTTTGAACAGCTCTGGCTGATCCAGAAGCAGGTCTTCGATTTTATCCGCGGCGCCGGCATCGATTTTATCCGCGAATTGAAAGACGTACATTCCATTCACGATATTTTCTTTGTGAAAAAAGAATGGCAGGATGATTTTGAGCTGAAGCTCGCCATTATTCGCAAAGCGCAAGAGGCTGGCGAGGTGCGCAATCAAACTGAATCCCGGACGCTGGCCATAACTATCGGTATTACCTTTATGGGCATTTTTTCTGCCTGGATTTCGTCCGGACTGAGGTTTGATATAGAAAAATTTTTGCGTTCGTGTATGGAAAATATTATGGATCTGCGCCCGGACCTGCGGCAGGGAGAGGATTTGTTTGAACTGAGCTCTCCGCTGTTCAAAAAAAAGGAGACACAATGAGTTTTCTTGACTTTAAATGGCAAAAGGTATTGAATAGCGGCTCTTTTATGCGGGGGAAATACTTTTTATTGGCGGCATTTTTGGGGACAGCGGTGAGCGCGCAGACTTTGACGCTGGAAGAAAGCATTGCTTACGCGCTGCAGCACAGCCCGCAGCATAAGATCATTTACAAAGACCGCGAGATCGGCAAGTCTCAAGCACGGCAGGGCTATGCCGCGGTATTGCCGCAGCTGAGCTTGAGTTATTCTGACGCGGCGGTTAAAACTCCTCAGTCGGATGTAGCCCCGACGAACCCAGACCCGATGTTGCAAAATTTGCTGAGTATGTTTGGCGGAAGCGAAGATGAGACTAAAACCAAGTCAGAAGAATTTACCGGTCAGCAGCTTTTGTTTAGTTTTAGCGGACTGGCCGCGATCGGCGCGTCCTGGTCGTCCGGCAAACTGACCGATTATATTTACGCTGATGCCAGCGAACAATTCGTGCTGTCTGTGCGCCGGGCTTTTTTTGACCTGCAGGCGGCGAACGCCATGCGGAGTCTGGCCGCTGATCTGGCCGTGCTGACGGACACTTACGCGCGCAACGCCGAGCTGATGTTTGGGAGCGGCTTGACTTCGCGCAAAGAAATGCTGGATGTCCATATTCAAGCCTACGAAGCCCAAAAAAATCTGACCAACGCCGAGAAAGCGGCGGCGGCGGCGCGCTACAATTTTAATATCACGATCGGTCTGCCGGTCAGCGAAACCGTGCAGCTGGTTGCTTACAATGTGGAGGTCGCGGCAGACATTTTGACGAAAAATTTTGACGCCGCCGCCTTGACGGAAGAGGCCTATAGCCTGCGTCCCTCCTATCTGGCCGCGCAGGAAGCTGTGTGGCTCAATCAAGTCGATCATTTCAACGCCTGGAGCAGCTCTTTGCCAGCGGTCTATTATTCTTATAGCAAGAAAAAAACAACTTACGACCCCGAGTCCCTGATGACTTCGTCCGGTGAGACGGAAACCAACGCAATCAGCGTGAAGTGGAATTTTTTTGCCGGTGGCGCCAATTGGTTTAAGATCCACGAAAAAGCTAATAACAGCGACCGTCAGAAAGAACAATTGAAACTAGCGCGTAGCCGTTTGCTGGTGGAGATTCAGAATTCGTTCGACGAAGTGAAAGCGCAGGCGCAGAATATTTTAACCGTGCGCGCGCAGGACGCGCTGGCCGCTGAAGCTTTGGCCATTGCCAAAATTGATTTTGAGTCCGGCAACGGCACGGCGACGCAGCTCAATGACGCGATTGCCCGGCAGCAAAGCGCCGGAAATGATTTGATTCGCGCGCTGTATGATTATGAATATGCCCGCGCCAAATTAAATTACGCGGCCGGACAGCAGGTCTTATAGAAAAGTTATAAAGAATAAAAAAATAAGATAAAGAATAAAAGAAGGAGTTTTGTATGAAAAAAATTTTAGTTCCGATACTGGCGGCGCTGATATTGACCGGCTGCGGTGGCCCAAAAATCGCGCCGCCACCGCGCTTGACCAAAGTCGCGGCTCTGACCCTGACTCCCGCTCCGGCCGTTAACACACAGGAATATCCGGGGCTGCTGGCGCCGCTGTATAAAATGAACGTTAACACTAATACTGGCGGCATTGTGGAAGCGGTCTTTGTTGAGCTGGGGCAGGCCGTGAAAAAAGGACAGCCTCTGGCCAGGCTGGAGTCTGAAGTGTATACCGCCCAGCACGATCAGGCTAAAGCGGCTTACGATCTGGCCAAAACTTCTTTTGACCGGCAAAAAGCCCTGCACGCGGCGGAAGTGATCTCGCAGCAGGCTTTTGAAACGGCGGAGTCGCAGTTTAAGCAGGCGGAGGCCGCCTACAATGTGGCGAAAAAAAATCTGGAGGACTGCATTTTAACCGCGCCGCGCGACGGTGTGGTGTCTTTTATCAATTACGATGTAGGCGACAACGCTTCCCGCGGCTCGGCTTTCATTGTGGTTGCGGATTACAGCAAAGTTATTTTGCGGATCGGCGTGGTAGATCAGGATATTGCCAAGGTGCAGATCGGTCAAAGCGCGGCGGTATCTATCGACGATCTGAGCCGCGTTTATACCGGCAAAGTGCTCGGCGCGGGTTCGCTGGCTGACGACAAAACCGGCGCTTATCCGGTGCGTATCGAGATCGATAACCCGGCCGGACTGATCAAGCCCGGCATGTTTGGCCGCGCTAAATTAACGCTGGAATATTATGCCAGAGCCAAAGTTGTGCCGCTAGACACGCTGGTGCTGCGCGGCGAAAGCAAAGGGCTATATGAGATCGCCAGCGGCAATATTGTGCGTTTCACGCCGGTGACGGTCAATTTTGAGTTTGAGGATAAAGCCTATGTGCAGACACCGCTGGCTTTTGGCCGCCAGATCGTCGCCAAAGGCCAGGAGTTTGTGGTCGACGGTGAAGAAGTGGAAATCGTGACGGCAAACTATTAGAGAATAAATAAAGAATAAAAATTTTAAGGATAGCAAGATGAAAAAATTTATTGAGTTTTTTCTGCGTTACAGAAGTTTGGTTCTGCTGGCTTTTATCGGCATTGTGCTGTCCGGCTGGGGCGCCTATACCAGCATGCCGCGCGAAGCTTTCCCGCAGGTGGAGCTGCCCTATATTATAGTGTACACGCTATACCCTGGTGTAGCGCCGGAAGATATGGAAAATCTGGTTTCGCGTCCGCTGGAAAACCAGGTCAAAAGCATCAGCGGCATCAGGCATTTAAATTCTACTTCTGCGGAATCGTATTCCATGCTTTTTATTGAATTTGTGCCGGAAGTCAATGTGGAAGAGGCTCTGCAAAAAGTGCGCGACAAAGTTTCCGCGGCGCGCCCTGATCTGCCCGCCGATATCGAGACGCCGCAGGTGCAGGAGATTAGCTTTGATAATTTTCCGATCTTGACGATCTCTTTATTCGGCGATTACGGCCTCAACAGGCTGAAAAAGATCGCTGATGATTTTCAGTCGGAGTTTGAAAGCGTCAGCGGTGTGTCCGGTGTCACGGTCATCGGCGGTTACACGCGGGAGATCCAGGTGGTGGTCGATCCGGCGCGGTTGAAAGCTTATAATTTTTCTTACGATCAGTTTTCCGCGGCGGTCAAAGCGGCCAATGTCAATATTCCGGGTGGCACGCTGGATATCGGCGCGCGCTCCTATTTGCTGCGCATACCGAATGAATTTACCTCAGTCGAGGATATCCGTAGCACAGTTTTGGGCGTTTTTCACGGCGAGACAGTTTTGCTCAAAGATGTGGCCGATGTGCGTGATACCAATAAGAAACAAACTTCACTGTCCCGCACCGACCAAAAAGACAGTGTGACGCTGACTGTCCAAAAACGTTCCGGCGGCAACATTATCGAAATCACTAACGATATCAAAAAAGTAATCGAGCGAGCCCAGCCCGCGCTGCCCAAAGGCACGCAGATCGAATACATCATGGATATGTCCAAACAGATCGATTCGCAGGTGGATAATATGGAAAACACACTGCTGCTCAGCCTGCTGCTGGTTATCGGCGTGCTGTATTTTTTTATGGGTTTCCGCAACGCGGCGATCGTGGCAACGGTTATTCCGCTGTCGATGCTGATTACTTTTATTGTCATTCAAGCGCTGGGCTTCACGCTCAACTTTATCGTGCTGGTCAGTTTGACTATTCTGCTCGGTATGCTGGTCGACAACGCGGTGGTCGTGGTCGAAAATATTTACCGGCTGCTTAATGCCGGCAAAGACCGCTGGACGGCCACGGTGGAGGGCGCGGCGGAAGTGCTCGTGCCGGTGCTGACTTCCACGCTCACGACGGTCTTCGCTTTTCTGCCGCTGGCTTTTTGGTCCGGCATGATCGGGCAGGTGCTGCGCTATCTGCCGATAACTATCTCGGTCGGATTATTGGCGTCCTTTGCTGTGGCGGTGGTCTTTAATCCGGTCATCAGCCAGGCTTTTTTGCACAGTCATACTAAAGCCGATGAACACGGCCGTCCGAGTCTGCCGCAGCGGGTGGACAATTGGCTGGATAATTTCAAAGATAAATATTATGAACGCTGGCTGCGCTGGGCGATCGATAATTACCGCAAGGTTCTCGTTCCGGCCGCAGCGGCTTTTTTAGTCAGTCTGTTTTTGCTGGCCGGTATGCCCAAGGAGTTTTTTCCCTCGACTGACCCTGAGGAATTTACGATCGATATCAAAATGCCTTCTGGCACGCGCCTGGAAACCACCGACGCGCTGGTGCGCCAGATCGAGATTATCCTGCTGGAAGAAGAAAATCTGCGCGATATCAGCCGTTTTGTTTCCAATGTCGGCAATACCGGCGCGGGTTTCAGCGGTAGCAATAGTGATGATGCGACGGTGGCGCGCCTCTCCGTGATCTTTAAAGAACGCCGGCTGCTTTCCGAGCCGCCTTTAAAGATCGTGGACAGGATCCGCGCGCAGGCGACCCGTTTCCCCGGCGCGGAAATTGTCGTTTCCGCTGAACAAATGGGACCCAATGCCGGCGATCCTATCTCGATAGTTGTGGCTGGCGCGGATTTTGACATGCTGAACAGTATCAGCGATGAGGTCAAAGCGATCATGCATCGCACGCCGGGCGTGGTGAATATTCAGACCAATCTTTCCACCGGCCGTCCGGAAATACAGGTACTGATCGACCGTACCAAAGCCGCGCTGTACGGTTTTTCACCAGCGCAGGTGGCTCTGGAAGTGCGCACTGCTTTTTACGGCACAACCGCCGCTAAATACCGCGAAGGTGATGACGAGTATGACATAATCGTGAAACTCGATGACGCGGAAAAGCTTTCCACGCAGACCTTGCGCAATCTGACCCTATTGTCGCGCAGCGGAGAACATGTGCCGCTGACCAAACTGGCGACAATTAAAATGACTGCCGGACTGGAGTCGGTGCGGCGCGAGGATTACAGCCGTGTGCTCAAAGTAACCGCGGCCACGGAGTCCGGCGTGCTGCCTTCTGTAGCCATGCAAAACATTCAAAAAGAGATCGCTCAGCTGCAAATGCCGGCTGGCTATGTTGTGCGCTACACTGGTGAGAATGAGGAGATGCAGGAAAGTTTCAACTTCTTAGGCGCGGCCTTGCGCACGGCTTTGCTGCTGGTGTTGATCGTTTTGGTCGCGCAATTCAACAGCTTTTACGTGCCGGTGATTATTTTATCAACTGTCGCGCTCTCGACTATCGGCATGGTTTTCGGCCTCAAAATAACCAATCAGCCTTTTGGTATGCTGGCTTTTATCGGGTTGATCTCGCTGGCCGGCATTGTCGTTAATAACGGAATTTTACTGCTGGATTTTGTGCAATTGCAGGAAAAACAGGACACTGGCGGAAACGCCGACGAACAGCGCAAACAAACGCTGATCGAAGCCTGTAAGATCCGTCTGCGGCCGGTGCTGTTAACGTCCATTACGACCGCGCTGGGGTTGATGCCGCTGCTTTTTGGCATTGGCGTCAATTTCAAAAAACTGCGCATTGATTTTTCTGACCCGGGCGCGATGATGTTCCGGCCGATGGCCTCGGTGATCTTTTTTGGCCTGATGATTTCGACCGTGCTGACGCTGATCGTCGTGCCGGTGATGTATTACGTCTGGGACGGCTGGCGCGAAAAACGCCGCCAGAAAAAACAAGTGTTGCAAGGATTGAAACCTGAATAAGGATGCTGTTTTATGTGGCGATATTTAACGTTGTTATTAACCGTTTGCGCGTGCTGTTTGGCGCTGTCCGGAGAGATAAGCGATTTTGTGCTGGTCAATTATGACGACCTGATCGCCGATAGCTATGAGGCCATCAGCCCCTATATCGATTGGCTGTCCGGCTTATTGAGCGCGGAAACCGGTGTGGAGCCGGAGGTGTTTTCCGCCGAGCTTTACCAGCCGGAGTTTGCCGCAGAGGCTTTGCCAGAAAATTACCTGCGCAAGCTGGAGGAAAAAGCTGGCGCGCTCAGCCCCAACGCCGCAGCGCTTTAAGCGATGTCAAGAAAAATATTTGTGCTGCTGTTTGTTGTTCGGCTGGCTGCGGCGGAATACTGGCAGAGTGCGGAATGGCTGGATTTGCTCTACTATGAGTCGTCCGGCGGCGGCTACCAAAGCCTCGCGCTGGCTCCGGAGTTTTTTGTTACGGCGCGCGGCGCCTCGGACCCCGAGCTGGAGTACAGGGAGTCGCTGGCTCTCGTCCGGCAAAATGACCTGGATTTCAAACTCCGTTTCCCGCTACGCTACAAATACCTGGCCAGACAGGATGGCCTGCCGTATGAGCCGGCGGTAATTGTAAGCAGCCCTTATAAAAAAGCCTATCTCGCTTATCCCAACCGCTATATCCGCAACCCGATCTCGATATTCGGACATCTGTTTCTGCTGCTGGATCAGGAATGGGGATTGCCAGATGGACAGCTGGTCCATATCCTGGCTGATTCGGGCGACGAGCCGGAAGATCTGCTCTTTTACTACAAAGGTCTGACCGGAAAATACATCGCTCGATTTTGGCAGGAGCCGTATTACCGGCGGAGCAAGCAGGACAGTTATCTGGAAAGCCGGGATGTGTTGTTTTATGATCTGGGACTTTCTGCCGAACAGCTGGAAAATCTACATCTGCATTTTAAGGAAGTGCAGAACGCCGGTTTTTACTATTACTATATCGATGCCAACTGTGCTTTGTTTATCGGCAGATTTCTCAACGTGGTCGTCGGCCGCACGGTTGTAACCAAACAATTCTATCTGCTGCCGGCGCAGGTCTTTAATGCTTACCAGCGGCTTGACCCGGAGCGGCCGGTGATCTTGCGGGCCTCGCTGGTCAAGGAATTTAACCGGCGTTATCAGCTGCTCTCCGCGGCACAAAAAAGAACCGTGCGCGCTCTTTTGCGCGCGGAAACTTTTAGCACAGACCGCGAGGCGCTGGAAACTTTTTTGCTCATCTCGAATTATGTGCAGAATAATCAACCGCAATACGCCGGCATTATCAGACGCAACCGCATTACGGCTTACCAAACCCTGCTGGAAATTTACCCGCAGAAGCCGCAGGCACGGCCGGACGCGCAGCTCATTCCGGATTTTGTGCCGGTAAACAACCGCTCCTGGCAGGCCGGTTGGGCTGACGGCTATGCCAGTCTGGCTTTTGCGCCGGTTGCTTTCACGGAATACGAACAGCTTGCCGATCTGGAAATAGTGAACCTGCGCCTGGCGGCTGTCGGCCTGCGGGTTGGCGCGCCGGACTGGCGGCTCAAATTTACGCCAGTGTCTCTGGAAAATATTACACAGGCCAACGCTGTGCTGCCGGTTTTGTCCTATGCGCTCAAGAGTTCTTTTACTTATGATGCGCAGCGAGGGCAGTGGGGCGGCGCTCAGGAACTGTACGCTGGTTACGCCTTCAATCTATACGGCCGCGCGCTGGTCTATGCTTTAGGCGGCGGCGATCTTACCAACTACGCGGATTTTGGCGCGGCTGATTTGCGTCCGCTGGCCTTGCTCTCCGGCGTGAAACTTGGGCTTAAACAGCCGCTGATGGAAAACCTCGACTTGCGCCTTGTTTACGAGCATAAGTACCAGCTGGACAGACAGAGCGTGGAGCTGTTATACAAGACCGGGAATATTGTTGGCAAACTGGGCTACGCGCAGACTGCGGAGAACACGGAATATAGTTTGGGTCTGGAGGCGCTGTATTAGCGCAGCGACGCCCGTGCTGGACGCGGCCAGTAATCAGTGTGGACGCAATCTCAAAGAGTTGAAAGAGGAAAGATAGATTTTCTTAATGGAGCGGGCTACACTCGCGCTGCGCGCTCGTGGCGAGTAACTGTCGTTTCTACAGGAATGATTTTTGACTAGTTGAGTTGATTTTTATAAGAACGAGGTGTTCTGCGGGCACACGTCGGCCTGCGGCCTTGTGGGTCTTACTTCACGTCGCTGCGCTTGCGACCGCCTCGAACTTAGCAAGTGCGTAGCACGAAGTTAAGTAAGAGCAACAAGCAAAGCGACGTTACAGCGGCCATCCGTGGCTTTGTTAGCCACGGAAACTTCTGCGGCGGCTTGAGGCCGCTCGCAGTCGCAAGCCGCGGAGGAAGTGCCCACACTCAACCAGAGTGTGGGCTGAAGTTCGACGCGAACCGACGACCAACGGCGCTGGACTAAATACACAGATAATTTTTTCCTCGTAAAAGAAATTTTAAGAAATTGGAGTATATTTAAACATTAACCAGCGGCTGACAGCGGCGGTCTAGGTACACGGATAATTTTTTGTTGGACAGAAAATAATTTAAAAACTGGAGCGGGCTATCGGCACACGTCGGCCTGCGGCCTTGTGGGTCTTACTTCACGTCGCTCACTGCGTTCGCTTGTGAAGTTCGACGCGAACCTCGGTTCTCGCCCGATAATTACTGCGCTTTTTTAAGTAAAGAAATTTTAACCTAAAGTATATTTTCTTAATGGAGCGGGCTATCGGGCTCGAACCGACGACCTCGACCTTGGCAAGGTCGCGCTCTACCAACTGAGCTAAGCCCGCGAAAACAAATTATATCAATTGATGCTCGCTAACACAACGCGCTCTACCAACTGACCCGAACTTAACAAGCGCGTAGCGCGAAGTTAAGTGAGGGCAACAAGCGCAGCGCCGTTAGCTAAGCCCGCAAAAATGAGCCGAAATTATAGCAAGATTATTTGACTCTTTCAACGTACTCATGCGTGCGCGTATCGATCTTGACCTTGTCGCCGATATTGCAAAAGCTCGGCACACCGATTTCCAGACCAGAGTTTTCCATTTTGGCTTTTTTCATTACTTTGCCGGAAGTGTCGCCGCGCACGACATTTTCGGTGTAGCTGATCTCCATCTCGACAAAAGTCGGAAACACGACGGACACCGCGCGCCCTTCGTGAAAAAAAATATCCAATTCCATATTTTCTTTGAGAAAACCCAGATTGTCGCCGAGCAGCTCAGAATTTATCTCGACCTGGTCAAAAGTGTTTTTGTCAATGAAAACATACATGCCGCCATCCTGATAGGAGTACTGCACCTGCTTGCGTTCCAGGATCACGTCGTCAAATTTATCCTGCGAGCGCGGCTGGATCATCGAAATATTGCCGGTGTCCAGATTTTCGATTTTCATATCGACGACTATGCCGCCGCGGTCGCCGATCTTATGCGGATACCAGGAACGCACGACATACAGCGCGCCGTCCTTTTTAATAATTTGTCCGGGTTTGCAGTCAATGGCTTCTTTCATGTTTAGCTCCTCGCAACTTGTATAGCGACTTGAAATTCTCGGTGAAAACGGCGGGATTGTCAATCGGTTTACAGCACGCCGGCCTTGACCAGAGTACGGCGCATGGTGTCGTTTACTTTTGTTGACCAGCCGTGTCCGAAATAGGATTTCAAGCCAGAAAGAACATCCTGATCAAAACGCATGTCCACGCGTTTTTTTGGAGATTCTTTTTTGGGCCGTCCGCGCCGCACAAAACGAATACGGCCGCTTTCTAGATCCTCGTCAGTGGGAATCTCACTTTCATCTATTGACAGGGATTTGGCCTTTCTGAGCATGGCTTTTATTTTAATGGGCGTCCATTTCCCGTCTATTTCTTTCGCGGTCATTCTAATTATGGTCATAATATTTACTCCTTTCTTTGTCGTGTGTGTAACGAAGCGAGATAATTCTATACATATACAATTGTACACACATAAAAAAATATGTCAAGCTATTATTATACCAGCAGCTCCGTGGCGCGCACTTTAAGTCCTTTGGCCAGGTCGTAGAGCGTGGAAACAGTCAGATTTTTGTGGCCGTTTTCGATATTGCTGACGCTGACAAAATGTAACCCTGAAGCGTTAGCTAATTGGTAAATACTTAATTTCTTTTTTTGTCTGATTAAACGAATTTTTTGTCCAACAGCTTTAATTGTCGGCCAATTTGGTTTATAGGGGACTTCTGGTTTAGCCATTGACAAAGCATAACCTATCGGTTAGTATATATTATATAACTTATCGATTAACAGTCGATAGGTTAATTAAAAATAGGGGGAGATTTATTATGACTGTAGCAAC
>JAIRWS010000138.1 GCA_031268855.1 Candidatus Margulisiibacteriota bacterium
ATTTGCCGCGCGTACATAACTATATATTCACCGCCTAAAAATACATCTGCTTATAAACTCACAAAAAAGTAATTACCCACTTATCGAAAAAATATACCTTTGAAATGCATCGAATTTTGTTGTTTTTTCGCCAGATCTTTAGACGCTTCACTTCCGCAGGCGCACTTTGGCATATGTTTTTTATGGTAGAATTATTTAGTTATTATGCAATCAAGCAACTATCTTATCTTTGTAGACGAAGCAGGCGATCACTTACTTACGAAATATCCGCCGGATTTTTCAGTGTTTGTTTTGGCTTTTGTTATTGTGACAAAGGCTGAATACTGCGACCGGTTATTGCCTGAATTTGCCAAATTAAAGCTCAAATATTTTCCCGATGTGAACATTATATTTCACGAACGGGAAATAAGAAAAGCCCAGGGAAAATTTGAAATATTAACCGATACTAAGACTCGTACAGATTTTATGTGTGATCTGTCCAGCTTAATGCAAGAAATAAATTATAAAATTGTGGCTGTGGCGATAAATAAAATGGAAAAAGCCAGAGATAATTTGTTAACTGAGAATCTTTATGAACTTGGCGTCGAATGTTGGAGGATATGGCTTGCAGTTTGCCGACCTGATAGCGCGTCCAATAGGGACACACATTTTAAAACCAAAACAACCAAATAGAGCCTGGCAAATAATTGAAAACAAAATCTATGATTTAATTGTTTTACCAAAATAAAAAGCGGTTGCCTAAACAACCGCCGGACGAGTTCCCCATCCCACTTATAAGCTCTATCATACACTCTTTAAAACATAAAATCAATAGGATCAAACAATAAATTCTTTACAAAAATGGCTTGGGGAAAATTAAAAGATTGTGTTATTTTTCTTTCTGATACTGTCATTGATGAATTGAAAAACACAGCGCAGCCGATATATTCAGCAGGGTATATTTCCAGAAAAATATTTGGCTGATGCCTTTTGCATATGGCAATTGCTTCAGTCAACCAAGTAAGTATTTTACTGAGCTGGAATTTTACACACTTGGTCAAAGTTAAAACGCGTCGTTCGGTGGCACTGGTAAATACCGAGCAGAATTATTTGCCTGTGGAAATTATTGCTCCACCGGAATTGTAACCGTTGAGGCAGCCGCCTTCTCCCAATGGGATAATTTTCCCGAACTTACGATAAAATAACAGTATGCAGCTTAAAATAATTGCCAATCACCAACACCCGCTGACGGAAATCCTGTTAAACGGCGAGCGGATCATGAGCGCCGACAAAGCAGCGACGGACAAATATTTCGACACCTTTATCATACTCAGTGATTATCAAGAACTCACTCAATCTAGCTATGTCAAAGACATGCTGTCCTGCGTCGTGTTAAAAAACAATAACAGCACCTGGGTAACTTCCAGCCTCAGCATCAACACACCGCCCAGTGACCGAAGCCTGCGTCAGCCGGTTTTCCTGCCCAAATTCAATTTTCGCCGGCTGCTTTCGGCCAAACAGAGCAAGACGGAAGGCGTTTTTGAATTGACCTTACAACCTCATATTATTCAGGACAACAGCCAAAAAATAATCAGCCTTTCCGCCATCCTGCAATGTGATGGCGAAACGATCGCCAATTTGGAGCAGCGCGAAATATTCAGAGAACTGGCGCAGGAGCTTCTGCAGAAAAAGCCGCCGCTAAGCAATAAGCAGCTCTGGCAAAACATTCGTGATCTGCAGCCAATGCGTCTGCCCGGTCTGAAAACATTTCCGCCGGCAATACGCCGAAAACTGGAGCTGCTCGGCCTTGCGCATATGTCTATTCAAGACAGCCTGATCAAAAATTTCAAGAATTATCTGGAGCAGCTCAAAATGTTCCCTAAAATGCCGCTGACCCTGCGCGCCGCTCTGGCGCTGGAAGCCTGTCAAAACGAAGCGTTAAATAATAACGACCAAACTTTGCGCGTTATCGAAGACATTACCTATCTGGCTGATCGTGTTTTCAATCAGGATATTTCTGGCAAAAAACTAGACCTGCCACAGAACAACGGCCAGGCGCTGGCCATTATTGCCGAGTATTTCACGCTGGAAGACATTTTGCAGATCTACTGCCATCTGCCGGAAGCGTCCCGCCGTTCGCTGGTTTTTATTTCTGCCTGGGAGCCGGATTTTATTCCGCAGGAAACAAAATTAACCAGCAAAACGATCCGCAACGACGACGCGCAGGAGCTTTGCTCTCTATTAGAACTGGGCTACTACATCAGTGATGAAACTGTGGAAAAATTCCAAAGCGAAAATGCGCTTTCTCCAGAACTGGTCTTGAGCATTCTGGATCGGGACGCGCTACACAACGGAAACAACCGCTATACCGGCGGCATTATTGTCGTTAATAAGGAAAAGGAAGTAAAAAATTTCGTTAAGGCTTTCACTCAATTATTTAAGCCCAATCCAGAATATACCTTCGAACGGCGGCAATTTCACAAGCGCGAGCAAATTCTTGGCAAAATTTACGGCAAATTTGTCCGCCGCCTGTTTACCCATCACAAACCCGCTAAAATGCTGGCGGACGATTCGCGGCAGTACGAGAAATATATTCGGGAAGCTCTGGAGGAATGTCTGTCTCCGGCGCTGCTGGAATTATTGACCGGCACCGACCGGGAAAATCTGCAAGTGGCGGTAAAGGTTCTTACCGCTAAAACCGCGGCTGAACAAAAAGAACTTAAAGAATATGTCGCCTCGCGCGCCCATTTTTTGGCCGAGGCCGGCGGCTATTCCCAAATAAATCCTTAGTGTATACTGCTTAAATTGTGTCCCGCAAAATTTTAGTCACCAGCGCGCTGCCTTACGCCAATGGCAGCATTCATCTCGGCCACCTGGTCGAGTATATTCAGACCGACATTTGGACGCGTTTTCAGAAACTTTCCGGCCAGGAATGTCTTTATGTCTGCGCTGACGACACGCACGGCACACCGATCATGCTTTCGGCCAGACGCCAGAACATCACGCCGGAAGAATTGATCTCCAAAATGCAGGACGAACATACCGCGGATTTTCGGGCTTTTCATATTGGCTTTGACAATTATTACTCGACTAACTCACCGGAAAACAAAGAGCTGTCCGAGTTATTCTACTCCCGGGCGCAGGCCAAAGGTCTGATCGAGGAAAAAGAAATCTCGCAGGCTTACTGTGAAAAATGCCGGATGTTCCTGCCTGACCGTTTCATCAAAGGCGCCTGCCCTCAATGCGGGGCGGCGGAACAATACGGCGACAGCTGCGAAGTCTGCTCGGCCACTTACGCGCCGACCGATCTAAAAGACGCGCACTGCGCGGAGTGCGGGGCAAAGCCGGTGCGAAAAAAAAGCCGGCATTATTTTTTTAAACTCAGCGCTCTGGAAAAAGAGCTGCTGGCCTGGGTCAAAGCCGGCCATATTCAGACCGAGATTTATAACAAACTGCTGGAGTGGTTCCAGCAGGGTCTGCGCGACTGGGACATCTCCCGCGACGCGCCGTATTTTGGTTTTAAAATCCCCGGCACAGACGATAAGTTTTTTTACGTCTGGCTGGACGCGCCGGTCGGCTACATTGCTTCGACTAAAAATTTCTGCGCCAAAACCGGCCGCCATTTTGAGGACATTTGGCTGAAAGACGGCTATGAAATTCACCATTTTATCGGCAAAGATATTTTGTATTTTCACACTTTGTTCTGGCCGGCTCTGCTTCTGGCCGCGGGATTTCGCACGCCGGATCAGGTGCATGTTCACGGTTTCCTGACCGTCAACGGTGAAAAAATGTCCAAGAGCCGCGGCACATTTATTCAGGCGCGCAAATATTTAGACGCTGGTTTAAAGCCGGAATATCTGCGTTATTATTACGCGGCCAAACTCGGCCCATCGCTCAATGACATTGATCTGAACATCAGCGATTTTGTCTCCAAAGTCAATGCGGATCTTGTGAATAAACTGGTCAATATCGGCAGCCGCCTGGGCAGCATAGCCAATAAAAAACTGAACAGCGTTTTGACGCGGCCGGACGCGGCCGGACAGACAGTTTTGGCAGAAATAATTTCCGCGCAGACCGAAATTACGCGGGCTTACGAAGAGCTGGAGCTACATAAAGCCATGCGGGAGATCATGCGCCTGGCCGACGCCGCCAACAAATACATCAACGACAGCGCACCGTGGAATGTGGTAAAAACAGATACGGCGCAGGCCGCGCGGATCTGCGCCAGCGGACTGAACTGTCTTAAAATATTGACCGCTTACATCAAGCCTGTTCTGCCGGTCATTGCCGCGGGTGTGGAAAAATTTTTGAACTGCGGCGAGTTAAATTTTCAGAACGCTCCAGACTTGCTGCTGGATCACAAGATCAACGCTTACGAGCATCTGGCGCAGCGGCTTGATGAGGCTGATGTAAATAAAAAACTTTTAGAGTAAAATAACCTGGTAAATATAGTTGGGGGAATATTTTGCCGCAAGCGAGTTTTGGCTTGAACTTAACAAGCAGCGCGGCTGCGACGTTAAGTGAGAGACTCGGCTCGCGGCGGCAAAGATATTCCCCCAACACCAAAGGAGCGCTTTATGGTAAAAGAATTAAATAACGCGGAATTTCAAAAAGAAGTCCTGGAAAGCGCTGCGCCGGCGCTGGTGGATTTCTGGGCGCCGTGGTGCGGCCCCTGCCGGATGATGGCTCCGGTGCTAGAAGAAGCCGCCGTGCAGCTGGGCGCTAAACTAAAAATCGCCAAAATCAACACGGATGAAAACCCGGAACTGGCCGCCAATTACAATATTGTCAGCATCCCCTGCTTGATCCTTTTCAAAGGCGGAAAAGAAGTTGAGCGTTTTATCGGCGTGCAGCCGCGTGACGCGCTGCTGGCCAAAATCCAGACGCATCTTTAAAAATCGTCTTTTTACAAAATACAAGGCCGCTCCGCGGCCGAAGCAGGTTTTCTAACTAAACGGGAAAAATTTTTGAAATTTTTTGAGACTGCTTACGATATATTTATGTACCCGGAGATAGTTTTTCCCTTCCCCCCTTTAAAACTATTTCCGGCGAAGCAAAGCGGGCCGCCATTTCTCCCCCCATTTATGGCGGCCCGTTCCTAAAAATCACAAGTTTTTCAAAAGATACGTTACGGCGGCTTCCACTGATTTTATTCCGGCCAGCGCGGCCTGATTTTTGCGGAGTATCTCTTCGGTTTCCCGCGCTGTGTACCCCAGCGCGTTGAGCGCGGCGCGGATTTCCAGCAAAAAACCCTGTTCCAGCTGACCAGCCGGCCAGGCCGCCGCTTTAGCGTTTTTATCCGTGAGCAATTCCGGGAAAAATTTGCCGATCTTGTCTTTTAATTCCACGACCACTTTTTCGGCGGTCTTTTTACCGATATTTAAACCCGCCGTGTCGCCACGGTAAATAATATTTACGAGCTCCGCCGCCGAATGCGCCGCCAAAATAGTCATGGCCATTTTCGGCCCGATGCCGGAAACACCCAGCAGCGCCAGGAATAATTTGCGCTCCGGCCAGCCCGAAAATCCGTACAGCACATTGGTGTCCTCGCGGATATGCTGATAAATAAAGAAAGATTGTTCGGTTTGTTCCGGCGGCAGAGCCTGCAAAGCGCGCTCGCTTAAATAGATCTGATACCCGACATCCTGCGCCAGCAAAACAACACTTTGCTCATCGCGCGCGATTATCTGTCCCTGCAAATATGCTATCATTTTTTTACTTTCCTGCTTTTATTTTCACTCTGTCCAGTATCGAGCTTTGCGCATGACAGATCGCCGTAGCTAAAGCATCCGCTGTGTCATCCGACTTGATTATTTCTTGTAAGCCCAGCAAGCGTTTGACCATGAGCTGCACCTGTTTTTTATCGGCGCGGCCATAACCGCAAACGCTGGTCTTGATCTGATCCGGCCGGTATTCCGCTAGTGTAACGCCGGCCTGTATCGCCGTCAAAAGTATCACGCCCCGCGCCTGCGCGACCGAAATGCCGGTGGTGACATTTTTTGAAAAAAACAACTGCTCCACCGCCGCGACATCCGGCTCGTATTTGGCCAAAATTTCCGTCATTTGCGTGTAAATGCGCAGGAGCCTTTCGCTTTGCGGCATTTGCGGCGGGTTCTTGATACAGCCGTGCGCCAGCATGGACAGGCGATTGCCCTGTTGGCTGACCAAACCCCAGCCGACTAAAGCCGTGCCGGGATCGATACCGAGAATGAGGCGGCTGTTTTTTTTCATTCCAGCATTTCCCGCAAAGTTTTTTCAGTGATCAGCGGCACGCCTAGTTTTTTAGCTTTGTCCGCTTTGCTGCCTGGACTGTCGCCCAGCAAAACATAGCTGGTCTTTTTGCTGACACTCGACGACACACTGCCGCCGTGCGATTTGATCAATTCTTCGGCCTCACCGCGGCTCAAGGTCGGCAAAGCTCCGGTCAGGACAAAAGTTTGACCGGCCAGCGCGTTGGAAATTCGCGCGCGATTATCGTCCAGGACGACGCCGGCTTCTTGCAGGCGGCTGATCGTTTTCCGCAATTCCGGCGCCCGCAAAGCGGCGGACAAAGAACGCGCCACCACTTCGCCGACGCCGTCGGTATTGGCCAATTCGTCCTCCGCGGCGGCCAGCAAATCGTCTATCGAATGAAATTTGTCCGCCAATTTTTCCGCCACATACTGCCCGACATGCCGGATGCCCAGTCCGAATAAGATCCGCGCCAGTCCCGCCTGTTTGCTTTTTTCAAGCGCGGCCAGCAGATTTTGCACGGATTTTTCGCCCATGCGGTCAAGTTCTATCAAGTCCTCACAGCACAGGTAATACAGATCAGCGGGGTCATGAACCAGACCGGCTTTATTTAGCTGCTCAACAATTTGCTCGCCGCAGCCCTCGATATCCGCCGCGTCTTTACTGACAAAATGCTTCAAGGCGCCCTTGATGCGCGCCGGACAAGCGGCATTGGGGCAGCGCCAAACCGCGTCGTCCTCGGTGTCTTTGACAGCGGCCGCGCCGCAGACCGGACATTTTTTAGGAAAGACAAATTTCTTTCCGCGGACACTGACTGCAAGCCCGTTAGGGAGCGGAGTAGAAGTGTCCGCGGCGGCCACGCTGACCACTTCCGGTATCACCTCGCCGGCGCGCTGAATGATCACCTGATCGCCGATCCGCACATCCTTGCGCTTGATCTCGTCCTCGTTGTGCAGCGTCGCGTTGGATACGATCACGCCGTTCAGCTCCACCGGCGTCAAACGCGCCACCGGCGTCAGCGCGCCCGTGCGGCCTACCTGTATATCGATCGCTTCCAGTTTGGTCACGGCTTGCTCCGGAGCATACTTGTAGGCGATCGCCCAGCGCGGCGCTTTGGTTGTGAAGCCCAGTTTTTGCTGAGCGGTGATGGAATTAACCTTGATCACAATGCCATCCGTGTCATAGTCCAGCTCTTGGCGCCGCGCTTCCCATTCTTGAATGTATTTTTCGACGGCCGCCAAACCGCGGCAGACCCGCCGGTGCGAATTGAGTTTGAAACCCAGCTTTTGGATCAGCTGATAACCAGCCTCCTGCGTGTCATGTTCGGCAATGACGCCGTAGCAAAACATGTCCAGACGGCGCGTGGCCGTGACCTGAGGATCGAGCTGGCGCAGACTGCCCGCCGCGGCGTTGCGCGGATTGGCAAAACCTTCCAGCTTTCCAAATTCCGAACGCTTGATATAAATCTCACCGCGGACAACAAGATCCCGCGCTTCCGGCAGACGCAGCGGTATCGCGCGGACGGTTTTCAGATTTTCCGTCACGTTCTCGCCTTTTTTGCCGTCGCCGCGTGTCGCGCCCAGCGTGAACAAACCCCGGGTATAAGTCAGCGAAACAGCCAGCCCGTCAATTTTCAATTCGCAGATGTATTCGACTTCAGCGGCGTCAAGTCCCTTGCGCGCCCGCGCGTCAAATTCCGCTAAATCCGCGAAAGAAAAAGCATTGTCCAGCGAATACAGCGGCTCTTGATGCGCAACTGTTTCAAATTTTTCCAGCGGCGCGCCGCCTACTCTCTGCGTCGGCGAATCCGGCGTGCGCAGCTCGGGATGCGCCGTCTCCAGCGCCTGCAATCTCTGCAGCAGCGCGTCGTATTCCTGATCGGAAATTTCCGGCGTGTCAGCCACGTAGTAAAGCCGCTCATGACGCTGGATTTCCTGACGCAGCCGGGCAATATCTTGCTGAATAGACATAGGTATAATTATACCGCTTTTGGGTACACTTTGATAAGAAAACCCAAGGAAGCGCTATGCAGGTAAAATTAATAAAATATATTGAAAAAAAGTATCCCCGATACACGGCCAGACCGGGAATGGAGCATCAGGCTTACCAGCTGGAAACGCGTATGGCTGGACTGACAGCCGACGATCTGGAACAGCTCAAAGAACAGGGGTTAATCCTGGTTAAAAAAACGCCAGAAACCGCACGGCCGGACAGTGTCCCTTCCCGGGAGGAAAAAGAGCTGACAGAATTCCTACGGAAAAAATACGACAATGGTATTCCTGCTGAAATAATCAAAGAAACCGCCGAGATACTTGCCGCCCGGAATAATATAAAAAATCCGCTGGCTTTTATTTTGCAGAACTGTCAAATCTTTTTTGAAGAAAAGCTTCTTCTAAATGCTTCCTATAAATTCAATCTGACAAAAGAAGTAAACTCTTTAATTATTCATTACAAGGAAAAAAAATGTAGTCTTATTCATAAACTTAGCGAACTTCTGCTACGGCAAATTTCAAAGGGCGAACATGATTTTATTTTTTATTTGACCGAAGCAAAAGAGATCGGTCTACGTGTCGACGGCGCCAATTTTATCCTGCCAGAGCTGTCAGCCACTCCGTCACAGCCATAATATAGCGCGCGGCCGGCCAGAGTATCAGCTGCGCCAAAACTAAAGTGGCCAGCAGGCGGCCGGCCTGCATAAAAAAAACCATGCTCCAAACGTCGTTGAGCGTGCGCTTGCCGTGCACGGCCTGATCGGTAATATGCGCACCAGTCGGATCGACCATGATCGACAGCAGCACCGTCGCCGCGCCGTTGACAATGCCGGAGAGCTGCACAGCAGTCGCGCGCTGATCGGGCAGGAACGCGCCGGCCAGCAGCGCCGCCAGGACACCGACCGCGTAAATCGCCACCATGACAACATTGAAATACAAAAAAGCGTGCGGAATGGCGCTGAATTTTATCCCACGAAAATAACTCAGTGCCGGCGGGCGCAGATTGATCAGAGCTTTCCAGAGACTGTGCGGCCGCAGAGTTTCGCGCAATAATTTTAGCACTGAGCCTTCGCGTTCAAAAACATAGACCGCTTTGACAAAAATATAAGCCATGCTCGGCGTCAGTAGCGCGCCTAGCAGATTGCCACCAAAAGCCGCCAAAATGACCAGCCGAAATTTAGTCAAAAGCGCCGTTTCCGCGCCGGTACGCACTGCCTGATCGACCATAGCGCCCAGCAGCGGCGCCTGAAACATATTGGACAGCCGCGCCACCAAAAAAGAAATGTTCACAAAAGAAATTGAAGTGGCGACCTGTTTGGTGCGCGCACCGGCCAGACGCATTGACAGCGCGAGACTCTCCATAGCATGGATCAAAAAAGTAAAACCACAGACTAAAGCGACAGTATTCACACGCGGATTATAACACGTTAAAAATCAGGCTCTGGCCAACGTTGGTTTTTTCACTCAAAATACGCCGCGCTGGATTTTTCGGTTTCCCAGACCGTGACTTTATAGACGGGCAGAATTTCTTTCAAATCCAGATAAATCTGTTTGGCGATATTTTCCGCGGTGGGCGAGACCGGCAAAACCTCGTTCAGGAATTTGTGATCAAACTTGGCCAGCTCCGCGTTCAGGGCTTTTTTCACGACCGCAAAATCGACCACCCAGCCGACTTCCGGCTCTTGTTTTTCGCCGCGCACAGCCAGCGCCACGCGCCAGTTATGCCCGTGCAGATTTTCGCAGGGACTGTTACTCTTGATAAGCTGGTGCGCGCCGGAAAATGAGCTCTCGACCGTCAACTCGAACATACTTGCCTCCTTGTCTCGCGCTGGCCACAAATTCAGAAAGTCCGGTTCCCGCGGCCAGCAGGTTTTCTTTAGTCAAGATCTCTTTGACCAGCGCCGCCGTGCCGGCCGCCGGATCGACATATTTTATTTTATTTCCGGCACAGGCGCGAATCGTCCGGTCGATCAAAGGATAATGCGTGCAGCCGTAGATCAGCGTGTCAATACCCGCGGCTAAAAGCGGCCGCAAATATTCCGCCGCCGCCACGCGCAGCTCCGGCGAATCAAACTCGCCCCGTTCGATCAGCGGCACAAATCGCGGACAGGCTTGCTCGTAAACCCGCACCGTAGGATTGAGGCTGGTCAAAATATTTTGGTAAGCGCGGGACTTAACCGTGGCCTCCGTGGCCAGCACGCCGATCTTTTTATTTTTGGTCAAAGCAAAAGCGGTGTTGGCGCCCGGCCCGATCACGCCGACTATCGGCAGCGCAAATTTATCTTTGCAGCGCTCCAGAGCGATGGCCGAGGAAGTGTTGCAGGCCACGACCACCAGTTTCACGCCGCGCTCGACAAAATAAGCCAATATTTCCTCATTGATAGCGATGATCTCCGCCGGCGTTTTTGCGCCATAGGGCATATGGGCCAGATCGGCATAATAAATTACGGATTCCTGCGGCAGCTGCTTTTGCAGCTCGCGCAGAACGGTCAGTCCGCCAATGCCGCTGTCAAATATGCCGATCGGATACTCATTCATGCGGAGATTATATACTGTAAGAACGGTATTCGTCATTGAGCTTAAGTTTTTAAAAATTAGTTTTATATATTCGCCGCGCCCGGTAACCCAGAACTTCAATACATATTCAGCGGGTCAACGTCGATCTCGATTTTAACCGGCGACTCCGCGGGAAAATCAGCATAATTTACGTCCAGGTCTTTTAGCAAAATCTGCCAGCGGTAATAACCTTTTAGTTTGCGGATAATACAGGGCGCCGGGCCCAGCGCCCGCGGCGCGTATTTTTGCGCGTAACGCTCCGCCATTTTTTTGGCCTGCGCTTCGTCAGCCGCCGCAAAAACGATCGCGGTCAGGCGGGAAAACGGCGGATAATTCAGCTCACGGCGCTGGATCAATTCCCGCGCGTAAAATCCCTGCGTGTCATGCCGGGCTGCGGCCTGCACCGCGTAATGCTCTGGCTGATAAGTCTGCACGATGACCTTGCCGGCTCGGTCACCGCGGCCGGCGCGCCCCGCGGCCTGCGTCAATAATTGAAAAGTCTGCTCGGCGGAACGAAAATCTGGCAGATTGAGCAGCGCGTCCGCCGCGATAATACCCACCAGAGTCACTGCGGAAAAATCGTGGCCTTTGGCGATCATCTGCGTGCCGAGCAGCACCGCGCGGTCTGCCTTCAAAAACTCTTTTAAAATCTTTTCGTGCGCGCCGCGTTTCTTCGTCGTATCGCTGTCCATACGCAGGATGCGCGCGTCGCCGAAATATTTTTGCAGCTCCGCCTCGGCTTTCTGTGTACCCGCGCCAAAATATTTGAGATAAGGCTGCCCGCATTTGGGGCATAGCCGGTCGGGAATTTTTTCCGCGCGGCCGCAGTAGTGGCATTTGGCCTGGCCGTCAGCATGATAGACCAGCGCCACACTGCAGCGCGGACACTCCAGCGTATAGCCACAGGCGCGGCAGCTGACAAAAGTGGCAAAACCACGGCGGTTCATCAGCAGCATAGCTTTGCCGCCGCTATCCAGACAGGCGCGCAGCTCTCTCTGCAAAGGCGCGGACAAAACCGAAAAATTACCGTTCTGTAACTCCGCGCGCATGTCCACGATCTCGACCGGCGGCAAAGGCCGGTCGTTGACGCGCCGCGGCAGATAGATATAGCCATAGCGGTCATCCGGCGGATTTTGGAATAACTGATAGGTTTCCAGCGCCGGCGTAGCCGTGCCCAGCGCCACTTTAGCGCCGCACAACTCCGCTCTTTTCAACGCCGCCGCCACCGCGTGATACCGCGGATTATTGTCCTGTTTGTAAGAGCCGTCCTGTTCCTCGTCGATAATGATCAAGCCGGGGTTTTGAAAAGGCGCGAATAAAGCTGAGCGCGCGCCGACCACCAGCTGCACTTCGTTATTGAGAATTTTTTGCTGGTTTTCCCGCCGCTGTTTAGGGGTCAGCGCGCTGTGCAGCACGGCAATCTCAAATCGTTCAGCAAATCTCTGCACCGTTTGCGGCGTCAAGGAAATTTCCGGCACCAGCACGATGACCTGCCGGCCGGCCGCGCAGACTTCCTGAGCGGCGCGCAAATAAATTTCCGTTTTGCCGCTGCCGGTCACGCCGTGGATCAAGACAAATTGTTTTTGCCGGATCAGCGACAGGGCTTTTTCTTGTTCCGGAGAGAGCTGCATATCAGGCGGTTAATTCGCCGGATTGTTTTAAAATGCGCCGCAGAACCAGCGGATAAAAAAGATTTTCCGCCAGCACGGCCAGCACGGCGGCGGACAAAACCAATTGCTCGACATTAAAAGCCCAGAGCAGCAGGATCAGCGCGCCGTCGTTGACGCGCAGGCCATAGGCTATTCTCCGGCAAAAATCCTCGCCAAAAAGATAACGTCGCGCCAAAAAATTATAGAGATAAAAAGCCGCCAGCCGCAGGACACACAGCACGGCCGCCGCACCCAGCGCCGGCCAGTCAATTTTCAGCCAGACAAAAATCAGCAAAAAAGTCAGCGCGTTGAGCAGACGCCAGAGTTCCAGATCGTAACGCAGACTCCAAACTTTCGTTTTAGCCAGCGCGTTCAGCAGACCCAGGATCAGCGCGGCGACAACGGCATGGTAAGACCAAAACTGATAGGCCAAAAGCAAAAAGGCCAGCTGCAGCCAGCGCGCCAGCAGAGAATCAGCCGGCTGTTTGGCCAGACAAATAAAAATCCGCCAGACCGCGAAAAAAAGCACGGCGGCGCCCACGCTGGTCAGGAGCAGCGGCCAGTCCCAAAAACGCCAGCAAAAACCCAGCAGCATAGCCGTAAAAGAACTCAAGGCGCCGAAACATTGCAGCACGGTCGTCAGCGGCCCACGCGCCGGCCAATAGCTCAAACGGCACAGCGGCTCATTGAAAGAGAGCAGGCCGGCCGCCAGGGAAAAACAAATCAGCCAGGGTTTCAGCGGCTCATAAAAATTAAAATACCGCGCGGCCAACAGCAGCGCGCCGACCGCCAGGCCGTAGATCAGCGCGGCATTGAAAAATAATTTGTACATTTTGCCGCGGACTATTTCCAGCCTGTGCCACGGAAAAGCATTGCCGATAAGATAAGCGGCCAAGACCAGTAAATAAGGAAAAAAAACATAACCGACCACGCCAAATTCAAAAGCATATGTATAGCCCGCCGCTTCCTGCCACGGCGCGAACGCCAGAGCCAGAGCCGCGCCGACCAGAGCAAAAACCACATTGTCCACGAAAAAGCGCGCCAAAGTCCACGCTGCGAAAAAAGCCAGTAACAGAATAATACCGGGCTGCAGTAAAAATTCCGTAATCTGCTGCATAATTTATATTGTATTATAAAACTGTGTTAAAATACATCGATTTAAAAACAAGGAGCAGTGTTAAATGACCGCCAAAATCGCAGTGCTGGCCGGCGACGGCATCGGCCCGGAAGTGATCGAACAAGGGCTAAAAGTTTTAGAAAAAACCGCGCGGAAATTTAATCTGCGTTTAGAATTCACGCCGGCCAAAGTCGGCGGCGCGGCTATAGAGCAGGAAGGCGCGGCGCTGCCCGCGGCCACGCTTAAAGTCTGCCAAAATTCTGACGCGATATTTTTCGGATCGGTGGGCGGGCCGCAATGGGAAAAACTGCCGCCGGAGCAGCAGCCGGAACGCGCCGCCTTGCTGCCTTTGCGCAAAATATTTAATCTTTACGCCAATCTGCGGCCAGCCATTTTATTTAAACAATTAAAAAACGCTTCACCCTTGCGCGCGGATATTGCCGGAGACGGCTTCGATCTGCTGATCCTGCGCGAGCTGACCAGCGGCATTTATTTCGGCCAGCCTAAAGGCCGCGCGGACGACAAAGCTTTTGACACGCTCTCTTACCGTGTGCCGGAGATCGTGCGCGTTACCAAAGTTGCTTTTGAGGCCGCGCGCAAGCGCCGCAAAAAAGTCACCTCGATTGACAAAGCCAATGTGCTGGCCACCTCGGTTATGTGGCGGGAAGTCGTGGTCGAAGTGGCCAAAGATTATCCGGACGTCGCGCTGCAGCACATGTACATCGACAATGCCGCCATGCAGTTAATTAAAAATCCCCACCAGTTTGACGTTGTGCTCTGCGACAATATGTTCGGCGACATACTTTCCGATGAGGCTTCCATGCTGACCGGTTCGATCGGCATGCTGCCTTCGGCCTCTTTGAGCGACGGCAGTTTCGGACTTTACGAGCCGTCCGGCGGCTCGGCGCCCGACATCGCCGGACAGAATATCGCCAATCCGATCGCCCAGATCCTGTCCGCCGCCCTGCTCTGCAAATATTCGCTCGGCCGCGGAGACGCGCACGACGCGATCTTTGCCGCCGTTAATCAAACGCTGGATGAAAATTACCGCACTCGTGATATAATATCTTCAGGTTGTCAGGAAGTTTCCACCTCACAAATGGGCGAACTGATCTGCGGCAAAATCTAAATTTTAGGAGGAAAAAATGGCAACTATCACCAAAGACATGACGATCCTGGAAGTTCTGCAAAACCACCCGCAGGCCGTTGAAGTGTTGCAGTCTTTAAATCTGGGCTGTCTGGGCTGCATCGCGGCGTCCGGCGAAAGCCTGGAGCAAGGCTTGACCGCGCACGGCTTAAATGTCAGCGAAGTGGTGGAAAAATTAAATCAAACTGTTACAGAATAAACTTCGGCAAAACACGCTCTTAAAAACAAAACCGCGCCGTTAATCAAGGTCGCGGATGGTATTGCCGCATTACTTTTTCCAGACGGTCTTTCGTAATATGCGTGTAAACCTGTGTCGTGGAAAGCGAAGAGTGGCCGAGCAGTTCCTGCACCGCGCGCAGATCCGCGCCGCCTTCCAATAAATGCGTGGCAAAAGAATGGCGCAGGGTGTGCGGCGTCACGTTTTTTGACAGACCGGCCAGTTTGGCATACTGCGCCAGATTGCGCTCGACAGACCGCTGGGTCAAACGGCCGCCTTTTAAATTTAGAAACAACGCGTTTTCTTTATTGTTATTATTTTTGGCCAAAACCGGCCGGACATTTTGCAGATAATCCCGCAAAGCACGCGCGGCGCGGGGACTGATCAAAACAATTCTCTCTTTAGCGCCCTTGCCCAAAATCCTGATCTCGCCAGCGTCCAAATCCAGATCAAGCGGCTGAATATTGACCAGCTCGCTGACGCGGATACCGGAAGCGTAAAGCAATTCATAAACCGCGGTGTCCCGGCCTCGTTTCAGATCAGCCGCGCCGCGCGCGCTAATTTCCAGCAGATTATTTATTTCCGCCACAGTCAAAAAATCCGGCATATTTTTTTCCAGTTTTGGCGAGTTGATCTTCTGCCAGGGATCGGCTTGAACTAATTTGTTTTTTAATAAAAACCGGCCAAAAGATTTATGCGCGGCGACGCAGCGCGCGATCGAGCGTTTGGCATAATCCAGCTTGGCCAAATATTTCAAATAACCGCGGATGGTCTCGACAGTCACCGCGGCGGCGTTTTGCTCGCGGCAATACTGCGCAAAATAACGCAGGTCGCGCGCGTAATTGCTAAGCGTGTGCGCTGAATAATTTTTATTCTGCCGGAGATAAGTTAGAAAAGCTGCCGCGGCGTCCGGCATCAGGCCACGCTTGGCACTTCCAGCGGCATATCCAGCGAAACGGATTTTTTACCGCGGTCAGCCGTTACGCCAGCGCCCAAACCATGCTGCGCGCGCAGTTCCGGCGTCAGCTCTTTTTCCGCGCCATGCTGATACAGCCACTTGGCCGGCTCTTTTTCGCGTAGATCAAGATGAATATACTGACGGTCAGGGTCGTAACCCAGTCCGGTAATTTCTGGAAAAGTTTCAAGATACCGGAAAATTTCCGGCAAAAATTCCGCCGCCGCGCTAATATCCACCGCTTTGCCAATGCCGTGATAATTGCGCTTCGGTCCCGGCTCTTCCAGCTCGACATTGTCGCAGACATAAGCGCGCTTGACCGTTAGCGGCTGATTAAATTTCGCCCAAACGTCTTCCAGGACGCCGACCAGTGTCAGAGAAACTTTTACTTCCTGCCGACATTGGCCGCAACGGCAAACGAACATATTACTGTCAAAATGTTCCGAAAGACTGCCCATAATTTGAAGTATAACATAAAACCCGACGTGTTATAATTCCGTTATGAACACCGCGCTTTATTATTTTACAGGCACCGGCAATTCGCTGGAGACAGCGCGGCTGATCGGCCAAAAACTGGGCAGCACGCAGCTGTTCAGCATCGCCAGTCTGCAAAAAGAAACCGTGGTAGTCTGCGCAGCCGAACGGATCGGCATTATTTTTCCGGTATACCTGTTCGGCCTGCCGCTGATCGTCCGCAATTTTGCCCAAAAACTCCGCGCGGTCAAAACCGCTGTGTATATTTTTTCTGTGGCAACTTATGGCGGGAATATCGGCGCGGCCAATCTCCAGCTGCAAAAAATCCTGCGCCAAAACGGTCTGGTTTTGCAGGGCGGGTTTGGCCTCAAAATGCCGGGGAATTACCTGCCGCTGTACGGCGCGCCGGCGCACAAAACGCTGGTCAAAATGATCGCTCAGGCCGGCGCGCAAACCAGCCGCCTTGCGGAACGGATACTCCACCAGGAAAAGGCTCTGGCCAGAAGTAATTTTTTCATACGCCCGCTGGGGCAATGGTTTTACAATAAAAATATGCCGACCCTGCCCGCAGCGGATAAAAATTTTCAGGTCAAAGATTCCTGCACCAGTTGCGGGATCTGCGCGCGTCTCTGTCCGGCTGGCAATATCTATCTGCAAAACGGCCGGCCAAATTGGCTACATCGCTGCGAACAATGTCTGGCCTGTCTGCAATGGTGCCCGGCCGAAGCCGTACAGTACGGCAAAAAAACCGCCAGCCGCCGGCGTTATCATCATCCGGCGATCAATGTATTGGACATAGAAAAATCCCGTTAAATTATTATTTTTAATTCTGGAAATTCTTTTTGCAGTTTTTGCTTCAAAACCGGCGTGATGATTTCTTCCGTCTCTTTATGACCGCAAATTTTTAATTCCAGCCCCAGCTCTTCGGCCAAAAGCTGGTCGTGATAACCAGCCTCGCCCGTGATCAATAATTCCGCGCCTTTCTCCCAGGCTTTCTGCACCAGAGAACCGCCCGAGCCGGAACACACCGCGATTTTTTTATATCCGGCATATTGAGAATTTTTCTCCGGCCGACCGGCCAGCCCGATACCGTAAACGCGGCCGCTGTTTTTCAAAGGATACAGATCATAAGCGATCTCTTCATAAGGATGCTTAGCCCGCACCGCATTGAGCAGAGCGCCGATTTTTTCTTCCGGGATAATCGTTTCAATTCTTACTTCGTTTACTTTTTCTAATTTATCTTGCCGGCCAATATAGGGTTTCGTCCCCGCCAACGGACGGAAAGTACCTGTGCCGTCCAGCCGAAAAGCGCAGTCTGAATAATTGCCGAGATGTCCGCCGCCCGCCGCGGCAATAGCTTCATGCACGGCCTCGACCGCTTCCGGCGGCGTGAAAACCACATATTTATACAGCTGTTCTTTGTAAGTCGGTTCCAATACTTCGCATTTTTCCGGCGCGAGGTCGCACTGTCTGGCCAGCGTCCAATTCACACCGTCCGGGGCGGCGTCCAGATTGGTATGCGCGACAAAGACCGCGATATTATTTCGCATAAGTTTGGCGATGTTTTGTCCAAGCGGCTGCCGCAGATCGATACGTTCCAGCGGCCGGAAAAACAAAGCGTGATGCGCGACGATCAGTCCGGCTTTTTGTTTGATCGCTCTGGCGATAACGCCGGAAGTTACATCCAGCGTCACTAGAATTTTTTTTACAGCCGCGTTTTTGTCGCCAAGCTGCAGGCCGATCTGTTTATCCCACGCGCAGGCATACTGCGGCGGCGCGATACGGTT
>JAIRWS010000139.1 GCA_031268855.1 Candidatus Margulisiibacteriota bacterium
GAGGAAATGAAGCGCGTCATCGCCAAAGTTGCGGAAGCCGAGCGGGAAAAGCGCGCGGTCATCACCAAAGCCGCTGGCGAGGTTGAGGCTTCGGAAAATCTGGCCAAAGCCGCTACGCTCATGGGCAGCGCGCCCGGCGCGTTGCATTTGCGCACGCTGGCCACGCTCAATGATCTGAGTTCTGACCAGTCCAACACGGTGATTTTTGCCGTGCCTGTCGAAGCTTTGCGCGCGCTGGAAGGCCTGGCCAAACTGACAGAAAATTTAACGCAGAAAAAAGCCTAAGAAATTAGGCTTTTTTCTGCAGATTGTCGTTCATGATAGCGTCAAGCGTGCCGAACGAAAGGCCCAGTTTGGTTTTCATTTTGTTAAAAGTGCTGTCCACCGCCGAATTGAGCAATGTTTGATTGCCGTCATTGGCGACCTGGTTAATAGCTGCCATAGTCTCACCCCCTGCTGTTTATATATCGTTGGTTGCAGCGCCGTTCTTGCATGTTAAAATAAGCGAGGGGGAAAATTGCCGGCTTTATATATTCACATTCCTTATTGCCTGCAAAAATGCCGCTACTGCGGCTTTGTGAGTTTTCCAGCGCGCGATTTTTCATCTGACGGGACGGTTCCTGACGCTTACCTTGACGCTTTATGCCAGGAGATACAGGAAGCCGCCGAAGGGTATTTTTCCGTCGATAGTGGGTATAAATATACCAGCAGTATAGTATCGACAATATATATCGGAGGAGGGACGCCGGGTTTACTGGCCGCCGAGCAGCTGGCCAGAATAATCGCCAGCGTAAAAAATGTTTTTGCTGTGGCGGACGATGCGGAATTTACGCTGGAAACCAATCCCGAAACTTACGTCAGGGAAAAGTTTTTAGCGTACCGCGCGCTGGGGGTAAACCGGATTTCTTTAGGGATCCAGTCTTTTCAGCCGGAATATTTGCGGTATTTGGGACGGGCACATTCGCGGGAAAAAGCGGCCGAGGCCTTGCGGGGCGCGCGGGAGATTTTTGACAATGTCAGCGTGGACTTGCTGAACAATTTGCCCGGACAGACTCTGGCGCAGAGCGCGGCGGATCTGCGGACCGCGCTAGATTTTCAGCCACGGCATATTTCCTGCTACGAGCTGACTGTGGAAAGCGGCACGCCGCTGGCCGTGGAAAACCCCGCCCCCAATGAATTAGGAGTGGAAATGTATTTGCAGACGAAAAAAATTTTAGAGGACAACGGCTACGCGCAGTATGAAATTTCCAATTACGCGCTGGCCGGCTATGAATCCCGCCACAATCTGGCCTATTGGTCGGACGAGCCGTATCTCGGCGTGGGACTGGCGGCGCATAGTTACGACAAGCTGCGAAAACTGCGCTGGGCGAACACGCGCAGCCTCCCGGATTATCTGCGGAAAATTTTTCACCGCGAGTCCGAGCCGGAAAATGATTTCAACAAGATCATGATGGGGCTGCGCAAGAACAGCGGCATTCCTGAAACCTATCTTGCTGAGCGTCAAAAAGCCACCGCCCAAAAACTGGTCGCCGAGGAATTGCTGGTTTGGCAGAATAATAATCTGCGCCTGACCAACCGCGGACGGCTGATCTTAAATCAAGTGCTGCTGGAGTTAATGTGAAAAAGTTTTGGACAATTTTGCTGATCTTGCTGCTGCTGCCGGCGGCGGCCAAAGACCCCATGAAACGCGGCAAGTCCGCTTTTCAGCCCGGGCGCGCTTACCCGCAGGTGGATGTTTCCGGCTACGAAGAATTGGAATTTAACACGCTGGAGCAGTCCGGCGATCCGCAGAAATATCAAAACACGCCCGAGTATTTGGCTTTGCCGGCTTCGGTCAAAGTGTATGACGGGCTGCGCCACCGCCGCTTGATCGACCTCGAAGGCCAGATCAACGAGAAACTTTATGTGCGTTACAAGATCACCCAGGACCCTGATCTGCCGCAGGAGACGGATATTTACGTGGAGTACGACAAGTTTTCAGTGTATTTCGGCAAGTACGACGCCGCGCTGGTCAACGGCAGCATGTTTTCTCTGGGCAAAGGCATCGACGGCCTGCACGCTGATTATCTTGACAGAGATTTTGAACTGGAGGCGATCTACGGCGAGGAGCGTTCGCACGAGCGCGAATTTTCTTTTCAAGGCGCGGGCAAACGCGAATACAACCTCGGCCAAACCAATATCGTGGAAGGCACGCTCAAGATCCGCCTGAACGGCAACGAGATTTCAGAGAACGATTACCGCGTGGATTATTTTGACGGCGTAGTCGTTTTTGACAAAATTCTTTCAGTCCTGGACACGATCGAGGGTTCTTATGAATATCTGGACCCGATCGAGGATTTTTTGCCGATCTCCTCCAAGATCCGTTTGAGCGGCGTGCAGCACCGCTACAAAGCTTACCGCGGCGCGGAGCCGATCATCATCACGGCGAACGCGGTGTATCAATACGAACCGGCGCTCAATGAGCCGGTAGCCGCGCCTCTGGAGGCTCTGCGCACCGCGACGAATTTTTCCTATCAGGACGGCGAATTGAAAATCACCGTGCGGCGCGGCGCGGAGCAGGCGGTTTATCTGCGCCATAATGAGGAAAAAATCCCTCTGCGGGCAGAGGAAACTGACGACGCGGCGGACAACGCCTGGACTTTGACTTTGCCGTTCGCGCAGGGTGAGCAGAACGCGGCGGTGGATTACGAATTTGCCGACTATATCCTGCAGCAAGAATATCGGCTCTATCTGGAAAAGCCAGCTATTTGCCTTTCCCGCGTCTCGGCCGGCTATCAGGTCATTTTGCCGGAAGGCGCCGTCCGTTTTGCGCGCGATAAATTTACGCAGAACGAAACCCTGCATTTTGAGTTTCAGACCGCTGACGAGCTGCACAAAAAAATCCTGGTCAATTTTCAAAACGACGCGCAGGAACTGCGGCTTTCCGACGGGCGCTTTATTTTAGATCGCCGTTTGATTGCGGAGACCGCCGGCGCGAAAAATTTTTATCTGATATTCAATCAGGGCGCCGACAATGAGACAGCGCGCAAGGTGCCTTTTGCCGTGGACTATGCGCCGGTCGAGGCCGGTGTTCTGGAAAAAATTCAGCTGGCGGATTTTCCGGTGATCTCCTTTACGGAAAAAGTTTATTTTGAGGGCGAGCAGTTAGTTGCCAATCAGGATTATAAATTAAATTACGCGACCGGCCTGCTGACTTTTTTGCGGCCGCTGCCGACGGATACTTATGCTTTGAAAGTCGACTATGTTTATAATCAGACGCGCGCCGCGCAGGAGATCATCAAAGGCCGCGACTCGCAGGGGCCTTACAATCTGGCGCACGGTTTGCTGGCGCCGGGCAGCACGGCGGTCATGGTCAATAATCTCAATATGATCGAGGGCGTGGATTACACGCTGGATCCGCGCACTGGCGCGCTGAGTTTTCCACGGCGGATCAATTCGGTCGACGCCATTCAGGTCAATTACCGTTATTTTGATTCACTGCTGCCGGCGGAGCAGCATAAAAAAGAGCAGTTCACGATCAGCAGCTATTATGTGCAGGAGCAGGCCAAGTCCGCGGAAGGCGAAGGCCTGGAGTCGCACACGCTTTCCGGCGGCGACCTCAGGGTGACCAGCGACATGGGACTGACGCTGATCATGATCGCAACTAAATTTTTGCCAGTCGCCAAATTCGGTGAGGTGCAGGTCGACGGCGTCAAGGTCGACATACTCGCCAGATCGGAATACAACGGACTGCTGATCATTTCCGGTAATTACGCGCAGGCGGACGCTTACCGCATTAAAGTTTCTTTCGATCAGGGACAGGCTTCGCAGGCGCCGCAGATCTATTTCCGGAATAGGACTACGGCCACGGAAATGGTTCTCGATGAAATAACTTCTTTTGCCCGGCCGATCGTTTACGGCTCGGTTGTTTTAGAAGTGCGGCGCAAGAATGATCCTTTTTATATTCCGCTGGTGCAAAACCGCGATTATATTATGGGCCGCCAGAGCGATCTCTTGCCGGGGTATGACGGCAACGGCAGCGCGGTCGTTACGGATAATCCCGAAGTCTGGCAGCGCGGTATTATTACGTTTATTACGGGCAATGCTTATACTCCTTACTATCCCTACAATGGTTTCGGCCCGGATGACGATTTCCGCCTGACCTACAAGGTTTCCAATACTGAAAGCACCGACCCGGGCGATATTTTGCATCAGACTTACGGCACGAAACTCACTTATTCGCCGCTGGACTGGCTGCGCGCTGATGTGGAATACAATGAAAGTCATAAGCAGTATCAGCGCGCCACAGCGCAGGAATCCGTTACGAGCAATGGCTCTGGTTACGCCGGACAGGAGATCAGGATTTTGGATTTGTTGAAAAGCAAAAACCCGATCTACAACAGCCAGAGCGGTTTGGAGATCGTCGAGGACAGCGAAAAAGTTTATATCAACGACCGCCTGCAGACGAAAAACGACAGCTACACGCTGGCCTACAACGGCGGAATTTTGCGTTTTCATTCCGGTCTGGCGCTGTCGTCAGCCGATACGGTGCGGATCGAGTTTAGCTACTACAGCAGCGGCGTTGGTGAGCAGGAACAGTTTGACGAAAAAGCTAAAGCGGCGAAAGTCGATCTGCGCTTGAATCTGGGGCATACGGATATTTCCGCCGGCTACGTCACCGTTGACTCCAAATATGATCCGGTGGGCAATCCGCCGGCGGGTTATCCGCGCGGCACGGAAGCGAAAAATATCGTGATTAATTCCAGGCCGCTGGACAGATTGACCGTGTATTCACGCCTCGAGCAGCAGGATACGCTAGCCGGCGTTTACGAAGATGAAACGATCAACCGTTTTCGCAACACGACTTATCAAAATTACCGCGCGGCCTACAGCTTCAATACCAATGACAATGTTGCGCTGGCTTACAATCGCACGGACGTCAACGAGCCGGCGCCCAGTTTGACCACGGCCAGTTATTTGGTGGACACACGCCAGCAGGATTATCAGATGGATCTGAATATCGGCCCTGACAATTTCCGCACCGGAATTTTTCTGCGCAACGCCGAATCTTTTACCGATGAGCTGGACAGGGACAACCCCGAAAAAACTTTTAACCGCAACGCCCGTTTGACGAATTTTTTCCGGCCTTTGAGCGACCTGACTTTTTCCAGCTCGCTGGCGCGGAATATTGACGAGCAGCACAAAGCTATTTTTAGTTACAATGAATCGCAGGCTTACTCGGAGATGCTCCGTTACAATCCCTGGACGATCGACAGCAGTTTTGAGTACGCCGGCGCGGATTACTTTACCGAACAGCAGGCCGCGACGAACACCAAAACGATCGGCAATGACCGCAAGCATGTCTTCAATTTTTCTTTCCGCCGTCCGCCGGAATTTTCCAGCAAGCTGTTTGAAGAATTTTATCTGCATTATGACAACACTTACGCCAGCACGGCCACTGATCTTTATCAGCAAATGCCCAATATTGCGCGCCAGCAAAATTTTAACGGCACGCTGCGGCCTTACGATCTTATTTCTTTTAGCTATGATGACCGCCACAGCAGCAGCTTGCTGGAGAATCATAACCGCGCGGATTTGTATCAGGAAAACGCCTATAAATTTTCACGTTTTTATCCGGCCAAGTATATTAATTTTTTGCCGGCGGATTTCTTGATCGTCAACAAAGTGGAATTTACGCGCCGCTTTAATCAAAACGCGCGTGATCTGGGCAGTAGTAGCAGCACGCAGCGCACCTACACGCTGGATCATTATAATACGCTGCTGCAGAGTTATGCGTTGAATCCGCTGGACCGGCTGACCTTAAATTTAGATCTCAACAGCAAAATGTCCGAGCGGTTGAGCGAAACTTTGTACAGCGACGGTCTGGCCGTGGTCGAGAGCGTCGAGCCGGAAGACACGCAGGCGCTGAAATTGAACTACGCGCTGACGGAATTGGCTTTTTTGCGGAATATCAATTACACCTGGCAGATGGATCTAACGCAGCGCCGCATTAACCGGCGCAACACCAATCAGCGTGGCGGAGTCAGCATCAACCGTGATGATCTGGACAGCGGCACGAACAGAATGAATTTAAATTACAATTATTTTACTTCATTTACCAACACGCATTATTTGACTATGCTGGAGGAATTTCGGCGCAACACCGGAGACAACAGCGGCACGCGCTATTCTTACGGACAGACCGATGAGATCAACACGCGCTACGCTGTGCCTAATACGCAATTGGGTTTGACTTACGGTTTTTCCCGCGTTTTCAATAAGCAGTTTGACACCAGCGGCGAGGTGATCGGTAAAACCACTCTGATCGAGCGCGACTACCGCGGCCGCCTGCTGCGCTACGATGACACCAACCGGTTTACTGTTGATTACACACCCTGGCAGGAATTAATGCTGGACGCCTCGCTGTATCTCCGGCATGTCGCGCAGGATATTCAGACCGGCCGCCGCACGCCGACCTTTAACAGTGTCCATGATGAGATCAGCGCGCGTTCCTATGAGTTTGGCGCGACTTACAAACCGCTGACGGATCTGTCTGTCCGTTACGGCTGGCGGCAAAATATTTATGAGCAGGGCCGCGGCACGGAGGAAAAACTGACCGCCAAATACACGCCGCTTAATTTTGAATTTGGTGAATTGAGCTACAATTACGAAAATCTTTACACCGTCGGCCAGGGCACGAACGACCCGCAGCAAAACGATAGTTTAAATACTTTGAGCGGTTTTGTGCAGACGACAGTGGTCGAGCGCGACGATATCAAAGTGACCAATACGCTGACTTTTAAATTAAATAAAGATATTTCCAATGTTATTATCGACAATATGATCGTGGACATCAATCTGACCCGCCTGCATTTTTGGGACAAAGAAAACCCCGAATACTCTTATTCTTTGAACGCTTTTTACGCCAAAGGCACGATAAATTTTTAAGCCGCGGCAAGCGCGTTTAGCCAAAATAAGTTAAAATCGTTTCCTGATGTTTATGTTGCGTTCTTTTTTACTGGTCTTAGGCTGTGCTGCTCTGCTGGGCGCCGCCAATCTTGATTACGCGCAGGCTAAGAAATATTTGCAGGACGGCCGTTATGATGATGCTTACCGCGTCTTCGGTTATGTCGGAGCCAACCGCCGACACTTGCGGCCGTACTGTGATTATTATCGCGCGCTGGCTTCGTACCAGACTGGCCAGATCACGCGCGCCGCGGCGATACTGGAGAGGCATACGGCGCAGGAAAATATTCCGTATCTCGACGAATCTCTGGAGCTGCTGAACGATTGTTATTTGGCGCTGGACCGCGCCCCGGAAATCCACCCGCTAGCCGCTTATAAAAAAGTCGTAAAACTTTTTGCCAAAAGCCAGTATCCCGAAGCGCTGCGTTTGCTGGAGGCCGTTTCCGCCAATGCGCAGCTGGACGCTCTGCCGGAAGATGTCTATTACTATCAAGCGCGCGCCTATATGTACTGCGCCGAGCCGGATCAAGCGCGGCGGATCTTGCTGGCGCGCGCGGATGCCGGGGCGGTTTATTATCTGGGCGTGCTGGCTCTGCAGACCCGCCAGACCGCGCTGGCTTTGCAGAGATTTAACGAGGTTGTCCAAAAATATCCGGCCGCGGAATACGCGCCGCAGGCTCTTTACAATCTGGCGCGGCAGACCCGCGGCGAAAACAGTTTGCGCTACTATCGGCGTTTGGCCGCGGATTATCCGGCTTCGCGCTACGCCGATGATGCGGCCTGGGAAGTAGGCTCGCTCTATTTCCGGCAGAAAAATTATCAGCGCGCCGCGGAGGTTTTTTTGGCGGGCTATGGTTTGGACAGGTATTCGGACAACGCGGACTCGCTGCTCTACTGGGCTGGCAAGTGTTATCAAAAACTGGGGCGGGTTCAGGATGCCGCGCTGATTTTCCAGCAGGCCGCGCGGGAATTTCCGGCGCGTTTTTACGGTTGGCGCGCCGCGCAGCAACTCGGTATAACTCCGGTTATACCTTCCGACAATGTGCAGCTCGCGGATATCAAACCGCAGACCGACCGCGCTTTGCTGGAGCTGGTCAAGCTGGGCGAATACGGCGACGCTCTGGCCGAAGCGAAATTATTGACCGACCGCAATAAACAGGAAAGGATCTCCACAGCTTTGCGCATTTATCTGGCGCACTCCGCTTATAAATCCGGCAGTTATTTGGACGCGATCAATTTAAGCGCCGGGGTTTTGGCCGACGCGGAAAAAAATCATGACCATACAGTGCTGGCGCCGCCGGAATTGTGGCAGATCTCTTTTCCGCGGGTACATGCCGCGCTGGTCCGCGCCAATGCCGCCAAAAACGAACTGCCGGATAATTTAATTTACGCGCTGATCCGCGAGGAGTCGCGTTTCGACGAAGACGCGCTGTCGCCGGCCAGCGCCTACGGTCTGATGCAGCTTATCCCCGCTACAGCCCTGCAGGTCATGCGCCAGGAGCGGATTGCTGCCGACGGATTTGCCGCGGAGATTTTGTACCGGCCAGACCTGAATATTTTGCTGGGCACAGCTTACTTGCGGCAAATGCTGGAACAATTCAACGGCAGCCAGTATTTAGCGCTGGCGGCCTACAACGCCGGCCCCACGGCGGCGGCGCGCTGGCTGCGCCAGCACGGGGGCTGGAAAGATTTTGACGCGGACGTTTTTATTGAAAGCAT
>JAIRWS010000140.1 GCA_031268855.1 Candidatus Margulisiibacteriota bacterium
ATACCTTTACCGTACCACGCTCAAAATATTTTTCCCGTAACTGACCGAGCCGTCCCGGGCTGTGGCTTTGACCACATAAATATAAGAGCCGTTGGCCAGCGTTCTGCCGTCGGAGCCCAGCAAATCCCATTCCGGCGTCACATACACGCCGCCCAGCAAACTCCCTCCGTAATCCAGCTCCTGCACTTTGCGGCCGCGCTGATCGTAAATATAGATCCGCACGCTGTCCAGCGACTGATCCGCCGCAAAAGAAAAATTCGCGGCCTTTTGCGCCGGATTGGGCGCGGAAAGAACCTTGAGATTTTTGCCACCGCCGGAATCGCGCGAATAAGGCGTTCTGGTCAGCGCATGATAAACATCGATAATTCCCCAGCCGTACTCTGTATAATTGCCGGCCGGTTTAGCTGTTTTTTTCACTATCTCCAGAGCTTCCTGCGGTTTTAAATTCGGGTCCTGAGCGCGCAGCAAACCCATCAGACCGCTAACCAGCGGCGCGGCATAGCTTGTGCCGCTACCATTATTTGCATAACCGTTATCCCCAGCATCATCAAAATAGACCGTAGAGTACATGCTCTCGCCGGGCGCCATAACATCGCAGCGTTTTACGGAAAACCAGGAACGATTACCGACACTGCCGACACTGCCGACACTGAGCACACTGGCATAAGCGGCCGGATAGAGCGGATTTTCGCCGCCGGTATTTCCGCCGGCCGCCACTAAAATCACGCCGTTCTTAACAGCATCTTCACAGGCCTTTTCCAGCGCCTGATCATAGCCAGGCTGTCCCAAACTCATATTCAACACATCAGCGCCCTGCTCCACGGCAAATCTTATTCCTTTAATAATGTCGTCAGTTCGGCCTTCGCCGCTACTGTCCATTACTTTGATCGGTATGATCCTGGCGTTCCAGTCCAGACCGGCTATGCCCTGACCGTTATCACCGCTAGCCGCTGCCAACCCGGTCACAGTTGTGCCGTGGCTGCGGCTCCTGCCCTTGCTGTCTGTATAATCATGGTCATCATCCGGGTCGGCGTCATTGTTGGCAAAATCATAGCCGGCTAAAAGTTTATCTTTCAGGTCAGGATGATTTAAAGAAACACCCGTGTCTAAAATCGCAATTTTTACTGTCGCGCCCCCCGTCGCAATATCCCAGCCGGCCGGCGCGCTGATCAAGTCAAAATACCAGGCTTGATTAGAGTAATCGCTGTCATTCGGAATCGCCTGTATTCTATATATAAAGACCGGCTGAGCGTCGGCCACTTCCGGATCATTTTTTAAAATCTCGACCAGCATTTCTACATTTATAGAAGAGGGATATTCCACAGCATAATAATTATCCAAAAAACTGGCGGCGGATTGCAGCAGGCCGTAGCCGCGCGGCGCATGTAAAGCCGTTGCATGCAACGGCTCTACATGCGCCGGGCCGTAATTATTCAGCAATTTTTCCAGTCTCGGCGAAACGTCCGCCGCGCTTAAAGATTGGATGGTTTTATCCGCCGGCTTTAATTCCACCAAAATTTTATTCGGCAAATATTCCGCCCAGAGCAGAGCACAGCATAAACAAAAAAATATTATTCGCGCCATGGCGTCAGTTTTCCCCCGGCTTTAGTATACAGCACATAAACAGCCTGCGGCGCGGCTGGCCGGCCGGCATAGCCCACAAAATAAATATCATTCGCGGCCGCCACGAGGCGGAAACCGGCGTTGTCAAAAACAACCTCCGTTCCCTCCAGCGTCAGCAAAGCGTCCAGGTCAATTTTTAAACCGCCCTGCTGCCGCGCGAGCGGCGGTTGTTTTTCTCTATAATACACCACGGCGCTCTCGGCCATCTTGCGCGCTTGCAGCGCCGCCACGTCCGCGCGCCCATTCTGCCGCCCAACCCTAAGCGTCAGAGAAAAATAAGCGGCGGCCAGCAGCAAAATGCTCAAGATCAGCAGAGCCGCTGGATAAGCAAAACCTTTTTTCAAAGCCGCACCAGCCTGACCCAAGTTTGTTTTTCGCCGTGCAAAATAATTTCCAGCAAACCATCTTGCAGCTCATAATGCAAAGCGCGCAGCGGCATTTTCGCTGGAGTAAGATACAAATAAGCGTCTTTGCGTCTGGCCAAACGCTGATTATTCAAGAGATAAGTATACTCCGCGCCGTCTTTGGCAAACTGCGCACGGTCAGCGTAAACATTCACACTATCGGCGTATTTTAAATCTTCCGTCATTTTGTCCAGAACATTCTGCGCCAGCAGATTTTCTTTCAGCCGCGCGTGCAGCTGCCAGTCTCGCCGCACAATATCCCAGGTCAAAAACAACGCGCTGCCGATCACCAAAACCAGCAGCGCAAAATAGATCTGCAAACGGACATAAATAAATCCTTTGCGCATCAAAAAATTATAGCATAGTTTCAATTCACGCGACCGTGTGAGACGCGGCTTTATTTTCAAATCAATTGTTATATCCTATAATGAACGCCAGCTATGGCCAGCACGCAGAGAAAATGTCCCGCCTGTAAAAAACTCCTCAATCTGGAGGCTAAGTTTTGCAATTTTTGCGGACAAAAACAAACGCCGCTGGGTTCCGTGCCGCCGGATCCGGTGGACAAAAAATTTTTATCCGCCGCCGAGCTGGAAATCAGTAAAAATAATCTCGCCGAACAGCCCGCGCTGGAGATCGTCCGGTTTTTAGAACACGCCAATAAATATTTGCGGCAGGCCGCTCTGGAAATCTTTTGGCAAAAAAGCAGCGCGGCGGAAAAAAAACAGCTGCTCCAGGAGCGGCTGGACAGCACGGAATTTGCGGTCAGTCTGCTGGATCTGCAGCCGGACTGGGCGGAGCTCTTTGCCGGCTTGTGGACCCGCGCCTCGGCAGATCCCTGGCTGGTTTACAAATATCTGCGCTGGGGACAAAAACGCGGCTATACGCTGCCGCCGGACACCGTCAAATATTTGGAATCCACCGCCGACCAGCATTTGCGGCAGCTAATAAAAAAATAAAGTCGCCGTGGCGCCCTGTTTCCATTTGGCAGCGATCTCTATTTTAACCTTATGCTCGTCGAGGATTTTCTTGACAATGCTCAAGCCCAAACCGGTGCCGGATTTTTTGGTCGTGACAAACGGGTCAAAAATATGCGGCAATATTTCCGTCCGGATACCGCAGCCGTTATCCTGAAAGACCAGAGTTTTGTCTTCCTTGAGCGTTACTTTTAAGACCCCGCCCTGAGGCATAGCCTGCAGCGCGTTGAGTCCCAGATCCAAAAAGACCTGCTCTAGCGCGTTGGGCTGGCCTCTGAATTCAATATTCGGCGCGATATTTTTTTCGATTTGGACATTTTGCCGGACAGCCTGTCCGGTCAGCAGCGCCAGGCTTTTTTCCAAAAGCTGACTGAGATTAAATTTTGTTTTTTGCCCGTCACCGGCGCGGCTCAAGTCCAGCAGGCCAGTCACCAGCTGATTGATCCGCTCGATCTGCCGCGGCACAATATCCATAAACTCGGCGCGAAATTTAGCCCGCCGGTAATTCTCCGGCAAAACAGCCACGAGATTGTGCAGAGCCGCCAGCGGATTTTTGATCTCATGCGCCAAACCGGAAGCTAATTTGCCGAGCGCGCTTAAACGCTCCTGCCTCTCCAGACACAGCTGCGTTTGAAAAACATGCTGGTAAATTTCCGCGCAGGACAGCCAGACAAAAACGATCAGGCCGAAAATCAACGCGGTCAAAATATATTGCCGGTCAAAAAATTCCGCGCCCTGGCGGTAAAGCAGCGGCCAGACTACCAGCGCGCTGAACAGCGCTAACAGCGCGATAAAAATAGACTGCGTGACCGCCAGCGTGCGTTTGCGCCAGTTGTCTTTTTCCCGCAGCCAGCGCAGGAAAACGGTCAAGATGCCGGTCAACAGAAACAAAAATAACTGCAGCATGATCAGCAGGCGCAGCTGCGCGAAACTAAAAAGCCAGAAATCCTCAAAAGCGCTGTCCAGTCCCAGCAGCGGCCAGGTGCAGAGGATCAGTGTTTCAAACCAAAGCAGCAGCCGGAGCCGGCCAAAGTCGGCGCGCCAAAAGCGAAAAAATAAATAACCGAACCAGACCAGGCCAATATGTTTCAAGAAAAACAAAGCGCCGGCCTGCGGCTCCAGTCCGCTCAGAGCCAGCAAATCCTGCGCGGCGTCGGTCGCGGTATAGAGAGCAAAACTGCCGGCCAGCAGCGGCAGACAAATAGAACGCCGTGCCGGACGTTTGACGATCCAGACCAGCACCGCCAAAAGCAGCATCGCCGCGGTTATTACCAAAGTGGTCAGCGCCAGCAGCAGATTGTCTTTCGCTTTTGCGCCGGACAGACGCAGCAAATAATAAACAGAAAGATCCGGATTTTGTTCTTCGGCCACGATCAGGCCATTTTGGTCGGCCACAGATAATTTGTAATTGTCCGGCAAAATATCCAGCGCAAATCTGCCATTGACCGCGGTGACGGCCGTGTAGGAGCGCGCGGCATTGTCCAGCCGCAGCGTAAAACCGTAATTGTCCCATTTGCCGCCGCGGACAACACAGCCGGAAAAAATTTCAGCATACCCCCATACTATCAACAAGAGCGCCAGCATAACTTTACGCATAACCTGCTCCTTGCAATAGGATATCGTAAGTTTATTTCAGTCGATTCAAGTTTTTAATACCTGCCCCGCGCCTCTTGCTGTCGGGTTATGTCATTGTGCTATAATTAAGCACGATTATTTCAAAGCGGGGGAATTCATGAAAAAGCCCAAAAAGCCAAAAAAAGAAAAAATATTTTACGGGCTCGGCTTGCTGACCGCGCTGGCAATCGCCGCGGCGCTCAGCGTTTATCTGCTGTTTTTTACCGCGCCCGGCGCGCCGCCTACCGCGGAAAAATATAACGCCAGCGGTTTGCATAAATACGAGGCTGGCAATTACAACGGCGCGATCAAAGAATACACCAAAGCCATTCAAGTTAATCCTCAAGATAAGGTGAGTTATTTTGGCCGTGCCAACGCTTATCTGCAAATTTATCTCTACCAAAAATCGCTGCTGGACTACAACAAAGCGATCAAGCTGGACCCGGACAATCCGGCGTATTACACCAACCGCGCCAACGCGTATTACGGGCTGGAAAACTATCAAGCCACGCTGGCGGATTATGACCGCGCGATCAAACTTAATCCCCGGGACGGCAAGCTGTATCAAAGACGCGCTTTTCTCAAAGAAAAAAATTTCAAGGCCAGTCAAAAAGAATTGGCGGCGGACTGGAAAAAAGCCATTGATCTCGGCATTGAAGATGAGCATGTTTTTATCAGCTACGGCAGCTACCTAAATAATAATCTGCAGAATTACGAAGCCGCGCGGACTTGTTTTCAAAAGGCGTTAAAGGTCAATCCGCATAACGGTCTGGCCAAACAAAATCTGGAGATCACGCTGGAAAATATTCGGGCTAAAAAAGCCAATCAGCTTTAAAAGAAAGTTTATAATTTGGCGCTGTTCAGAGTAGAGCGGAAAGTCCGCTTGGGGGTTTTCTTGGCGGGTTTTTTCTCGGCTTTTTTTACTGGCTTGGCTTTTTGGATCTCTTTTTTAGCTGCCTGCGGCGGCTGCGGCTCGTCCCACCAATAAGAGACTGTGAAAAAATGCGTGATGTTTTCCGCGACAGTATCGCCGGAATTATAAGCATAATCAAAATAAATATTGGCGTAATTAAAACCCACACCGGCGGTAAATTTCAGCACCTTGGCGTTCTGCTCGCCGCGCGCGTCGCGTGTCTGCTTCAGACCGCCGCGCAAAGCAATATGGCGGCCCAGCCAGTATTCCACGCCGCCACCCCAGAAATAATCTGTTTCCACCGCGCGCAGATCCGTGTACACGTGCAGCGGCTGCTGGTAATTTGACCAATAACCGTCCGCGCCAAAAATTTTGAAAAGCGCGCCTAAACCCAAAGAACGGCCGTAATTTTCCGCCAGGCCGTTTGACCAGGACAGCTCGGTCGCCAGAATATTTGCCAGCTCGGCGCCCAGGATCAGATAAGGCCGCGCTTGATAGGCGCCAGCCAAATCCAGCGCCAGACCGGCGGCGGAAACATCCACTTCGGAAAAATATTTACTTTGCAATTTGCCGCGCAAGCCAAGTGAGTAATGGCCAATAGCCAGACCATAAGCGCCGTAAAGCGTGCTGTCCGTATAGCTGATCTCTCCGCCCCGCGGATTGCCAGCGCTGTCTCGCAGCTCGCCGCCGGACTCCTGCACCCGCAAAAAACCCAGGCTAAAATTATTCTGGCTGTACGCCGCGGAAAAATAACCGACTTCGCTGATCAGATCAAACGCGGTCAAAGAAAAGCGCGGCGCGGAAACACGTCCCAAAAAAGCATAATTTTGAAAACCATAGTGGCCGCTTTGTTCGGCGGCCAAATAGGCGCCGCCGCGCGCCATAGCGTCCGCGCCAACGCTCAAGGCGTCCAAACCGATGGCTTGTCTGGTTCCGGCGCCCCAGCAAAAAGCCAAAAATAATATGAGCAGGCTGCGTTTAATCATCGAGTATCGTCAGCCTCCCTCTAGCCAAAACTTTTTTGCGCTCATCGGTCAGCAGCAGAATATAAACGCCGTTGCCGGCCTCGCTGCCATAAGCATCATGGCCGTTCCAAACAACCTCATTTTTTGCGCCGACTCGGGCATAGCCGGACGCCGACCATATTTTTTCGCCCAGTATGTTGTAAAGATAGATATTTACCACGCCGTCTTTGTCCGCGCTGTAAGCGATCGTGATATCTTCTTTGCGCGGCTGCGCGGGATTGGGATACGAATAAATTTTCTTGCCGACCGGCACAACCGCAGCCGGAACGGCAACATCAGGAGTAGCGCCGCCGCTGGTAGAGCCGTCCAAAATTAGGCTGGCGGAAATTGTCGCGCTGATATTTCCGGCCTCGTCTTTCAACCAGAGATAAATTGTTTTGTTTCCAGTCGCCGCGTCCAGCAGGGCATAACTGCTTTGCGTTGAATAGTTTTGCCAGATACTCCAGGCATCCGTCTCATTGATATTCATGCTGACTGTGTCGCTTGACGCAGTTAAGGCCAATTTTAATATCGCGTTGTCAGTTGTGGTTTCTCCGCCGTTTATCTCCAATGTGCCGGACGGAGCGTCCGTGTCGAGAATGATGCTGTCCGCCGTCCCGCTCCAGGTGACATTGCCATGCGCATTGCGGAATTCGATGTTCACAGTCTTTAGCCCGTCTGTATCTGTCAATGTCCACGCGCCTGGCGCGACGTTCTTGCTGACCCATATTCCAGCCGTTTCCCCGCTATTCCACACCCGCATGTCCTGCGCCAACGCGTGTATCTCGCTGACGACCAGTGTTACACTTTTATTGTTCGTATACGCCGCATCGCCGTTTATGAGTATTTTGCCCCCGCTCCCGCCACTGTCAGTCAAAACAATGCTGTTCGTTATCATATTGCTCGTGTTACCAGCCGCGTCTTTCAACCAGACATATATTGTTTTATTTCCAATCGCTGTATCCTGCAAGGTGTGCGTTTTGCTCGCGCTGTA
>JAIRWS010000141.1 GCA_031268855.1 Candidatus Margulisiibacteriota bacterium
ATTTGCCGCGCGTACATAACTATATATTCACCGCCTAAAAATACATCTGCTTATAAACTCACAAAAAAGTAATTACCCACTTATCGAAAAAATATACCTTTGAAATGCATCGAATTTTGCTGGTATTTTTTATCCATCAGTGTGCCGGCGGGGACGCTATAATGTTGCTTGGTGGAAAAGTTGCGAAACATATGAGACAAAAGTAAGGGAAAAGGAGTCTCAAAATCAGAGGGAAAAGAGGGGTACAAACAGTAAAAAAGAACTTGTGGTACGGGACAGCTTTGGGTACAAAGTCGGGCATGGAAACATTCAATATTGAGCGTGCTAACCGCTCTTTGGACGAGGAATTCATTGCCGCTAATCTATATCGTTACGATGCTGATTTTTGTCTTGCAGAATTTAATTCTAAACTCCTGGGGCATTTGATCTGGTATAATACAAAAAGAGTACATAAATCTTTGGGCAATATTACGCCCCTGGATTTTATGAATACCAACCTTAAGTCTCATATGTATGGAACTTATACACTTGGTTGCATATTATTAAGTATGTTATAAAATTAAAACTATGGACGATTTCTTCACCAAGCAAACAGTTTACAACAAGAGGTGTTTCAGATTATGAAAACATCCAAGAATTCACGCAGTCTATTGCCAATAAGTTAAGGCAAGAGCTGTCCGATGTATTTGTCAGACCCATATTATTAAATGATGGCTCAAGAACAAATGCGCTATTCCTCTTAACAAAACATCTTAAAGGACTAATGTTATTCAATAGTCTTGCTTGGAAATACACAGAAGACGGGATGTGTTTGTTGGCCAGCCAATTTGTAGCAAAACCAACTCAACAGTTGTTATTCGATTTTCCTAAAGAACAAAATACACGTTATATTTCAGCACAGCAAAATCTAGAAAGCATTATTCTGGCAGAATTCAAACAAAAAAGATTTATATCTAATGCAGAAATAATTGCTCTAACCGCAGTCGCCGGATTTCTCCCGCACCAAGCAAATGAAATTATTAAAAAACTGTATACAGCAAAATTCTTACAGAAGACCTATTTGGACGCTACAAAACAAAAGGGATTTTATATTGCCGAAGAGCATTGGAAAACCAAGCTATGCCTGCTAGAATACCAAGGAGAAAGGGGAAGTAATGCAAACGATTGAAAGAAAATCTTTGCTTTACCAGACAGAAGTCGAATACGGTGATTTCACGATTAACCATGTGCAAAATTGTTCCCACGGCTGCAAATATCCCTGTTATGCAATGTTGATGGCCAAAAGATTTGGCAAAATAAAATCTTATGCGGAGTGGCTCGAGCCCAAATTGGTAGCAAATACGCTCGAATTACTAGATAAAGAAATACCAAAACAGAAAGATAAAATAAAATTTGTCCACCTTTGTTTTTCTACCGATCCTTTTATGTATAAATATCCAGAGATTTGCGCTATGTCTTATAAAATTATTGAGAAATTAAATCAAAACGGCCTGCGCTGCACGGCCTTGACAAAAGGATTACTGCCAAGCGAATTAACAAACTTGAGCAAGGAAAATGAGTTTGGAATTACGCTGATTACCATACAAGACAAATATAGAAAAATATACGAACCGGGCGCGGCGCCAATGGCTAACCGGATTGAGCGATTACGCAAACTGCACGAAGCCGGAATAAAAACCTGGGTCAGTATCGAACCGTATCCAACACCTAATATCATCGAGCAAGACTTTAACGGAATTTTAGATGCGGTTTCATTTGTGGATAAAATAATTTTTGGCAGGCTTAATTATAATCCGTTGGTCTCTCAATATAAAGAATACCAGGATTTCTTTAACGATTTAAGCTATCGGGTAATAAATTTTTGTAAACGGAACGGCAAAAAATGGCATATCAAAGAAGGCACTTGCCTGGCAAAAGTCATTAAAGAAAAAGAATTAATTTTTGCTTAACTAAAATTCAGAATTATCTCATTCCGGCTGGACGTTTTACCCTCTGTACCACACCGGCAAGGGCTGGTAGACATGCGTCAGCGATTTCATCGCTCAGGGCGTAAAAATCGGCGCGTTGTAAAACTCTTGCCCGATAATTTCTGCCAGTTCGGTGTATTTATAGGCGCGGCCGGCACATTCTTTAAGATTAGTCTGATTTAATTTAGACATATCTATAAGTTCCGCGAAGACCGGCAGCGGCGGGTCCAGAGCAAGCGCGCCTTGCTGCAATAGGGAATGTCTGCCCCGCTTCTGCGCCGAGCCGAGCAGTTTTTTTCCGCCGCAGACCACTTCGTACTTGACCGGCCGCGCAAAACAAACCGCTCTGTCATATTCGCCGGTAAAAACCGCGGTTCGGCTTTGCTCCCTAACGGGCTTACAGTCACCGACCGCGCGCGCGGCCAGCGCGGCGGCGGCGCCGATCTTCCGCAGGGCCTTGATAAAGATTTCCGAGATAAAATTGCAGGACGGCAGTATCCCGTCCGGCAAAGCCGCCAGCGGCGCGACGAGACTGTAGGTTAATTCATTGGGCTGATGCAGCACCAAGCCGCCGCCGGTGATCCTTGAGGCAGTTTCCACGCCCAGCCGCCCCGCTTGGGGCAGGTCGAGCAGTTTTTCCGGCCGCTGCGCATAACCAAAAGTTATGGCCGGTCTGTCCCACGAATAAAATCTTAAATGAATGTTCTTAACCGCGCGCGCTTCCTGCGCGGCAAAAAGCACGGCGTCTTTTTGCATGTTGGCGGCGGCAGACTGCGGAGCGTCGATCTCCAGCTCAATATTCATCGACCGAGAGTATGCCGATAGACTGCACTTTGATCTGCGGCACGATCTCATTGTAGGAAAGCACCACAATATTCGGATAATTGCGCTCGGTAAACCGCTTAAAATGCGGGCGCAGGCGCGGCGAGCACAGCACGATGACCGGACTATTGATCTTTTTAAAATACGGCATATATTCCTGCAGCTGGCCAAGTATCTTTTCGCCGACCGACGGATCGATCGCCAAAAACGAGCCGTATTCGGAGTGATGCAGCGAGCCGATCATTGTTTCCTCTAAACGCGGGTCGATCGTCAGCACGGTCAGGGTGTCGTCTTTGTCCGCGTACTGCGAGCAGATCTGCCGCGCCAAAGCCTGCCGCACATACTCAGCCAGCAGACTGGTATCGCGCGAGACATGCGCATAATCCGCCAGTCTTTCCAATATCGTGGACAGGTCGCGGATGGAAATTCTTTCCTTGACGAGCAGCTGTAAAACTTTGTGCACCTGACCGAGCGAAAGCATATCCGGCACCAATTCACGCACGATCGCCGCGTTGGTGTTTTTGACCAGCTCCAGCAGCGACTGCACATTCTGGCGGGTCATGATCTCGTCGGCATGCTGCTTCACCACTTCGGTGAAATGATTGGCGATGTAGTCTACCGGCGACAGGACTGTAATGCCCGCTTCCTGCAGCTGCGGTAGAAAATCATCGACCACCCAGGCGCCGGGCAGTTTGGTCACCGGATCAACGGTTTCCTCAGCGGTAATATTTTTGGCCGACAATTCCTGCATGGACATCGGCACATAATGATAATTAACCAGCGCCACCCCGTTGGAAATTTTCGTGCCGCGGATCTCCACAACATATTCATTGGGCGGCAGCGAGAGGTCATCCATGACGCGCACACCCGGGATCACAAAACCCAATTCCTGGCCGATGTGATAACGGATAAGCGTGATCCTCTCCAGCAACGGGCCGTCCTGGCTGGGGTCGATCAGCGGTACCAAATTGCGGCCGGTCTTCAGCGCGATCGGATCCAGCGTCAGCGTGCTCAGCAAACTTTCCGGTTTTTTCATTGCTTCTTTGGCCGCATCCTCGCCGCTGGTGCCCAGAGCGCGCCCCAGTTCGGCCATTTCCGCTTTGGCTTTGGAACGCATGATCGAAAAAGCCACGATGCCGAGTAGTCCGGAAAGTACTAGAAAAGGCACGGTCGGCAATCCGGGCACCACGCCGAAAAGCCCTAGCACCACCGACGCAAAAGCAAAAGCCCGCGGCTGATTGCCCAGCTGGCTCATCAAATCCGCGCCCAGTGAATCAGCCGAAGCGGATTTGGTCACGACCAAACCGGTGGCGATAGACATCAGCAGCGCCGGCACCTGACTGGTCAAACCGTCGCCGATCGTTAATTTAAAAAACAGGTTGGCTGCTTCCGCCATTTCCAGCCCCTGCTGCATCACGCCGATTATCAAACCGCCCAGCATTTCCACCAGCAAAATCACGATGCCGGCGATCGCGTCGCCGCGCACAAATTTATTCGCGCCGTCCATCGCGCCAAAAAACGAAGATTCTTTGGACAGATCCTCGCGGCGTTTTTTGGCCATATCGCCGTCGATCAGACCGGCGTTCAAATCCGCGTCGATCGACATTTGCTTGCCGGGCATGGCGTCCAGCGTGAAGCGCGCGGCCACTTCCGCGACCCGCTCGGCGCCTTTGGTGATCACAATAAAATTGACCAGTGTGATAATGACGAAAATCACGCCGCCGACCACGAAATTGCCGCCGGTCACAAAGTTGGCAAAAGCCAGAATGACCTGCCCGTTAAAAGCCTTGCCCTGGCTCAAGATCAGCCGTGTCGAGGAAATATTCAAGGCCAGACGAAAAAGCGTGACGACCAGCACGATAGACGGGAAAGACAGCAGGTCCAGCGCTTTCTGCAAAAACATAGAGATCAGCAGCATTATAATGCCGATCGAGATAGAAAAAACCAGCAGAATATCCAGCAGCCAGGTCGGCAGAGGTATCATCATCATTGCGATAATTAAAACCAGCGCCGCTAAAACACCCAGGTCGCCGCCGCGGAAGAGATCGCGCAAGCCGCCGACTTTGGGCTGATCGGTTGTTGTCGTTGCTACCAAGTAAACTGCCCCCTGCTTTGTGCCTTAAATTTAACATATTTTTAGTGTAAATTCTATGCGAGTTTTACAGCAAAATATTCGCTCGAAATCAAGAGGTCTTATATTATTAAATTTTAGATGCTATTTGTTATCCACTGTCGGTTTGTATTTGTTTTTGCCTTTATTGCGGCCAAGCTTGTAGACAAAAGCCAAAACTTCCGCCACCGCGCGGTAGAGTTCCGCTGGCAGCTCGTCGCCGATCTCGGTGGTATCGTAGATCTGCCGCGCCAGCGTCTCGTTTTCCACGATCGGCACATAATGTTCTTCGGCAATATCTTTGATCTCCTGCGCGAAGATGCGCCGGCCTTTCGCCAGCAGCAGCGGCGCTTTATCCACATCAGCCTTGTAGCGGATCGCGCAGGCCAGATGCACCGGATTGGTCACGACTACATCAGCGCCCGGCACCGAGCCTTTTTGACGCCGCTGCGACATCTCACGCTGTTTCTGCCGCTGCGCCTGCTTGATCGTCGGATCACCCTCCAAACGCTTGTATTCCTCTTTGACCTCATGTTTGGTCATTTTGGCATTTTTATTGAATTCGTACCTCTGGTAAAAATAATCCAGCGCGGCGATAACAATGTACAGCCAGCCGACTTTTGTGGCGATCTCCATGACCATTTGGCCGGTAAAAACCATAATGGTAAAGGGATCCAGCACCATGGCATTGATAACCGTGCCGATATGTTTCAAGATGATCGAAAAAGTCACATAGCCGACCAAAAGAATTTTGACCAGCGTGATCAAGGTCTGGATCAGGCCTTTGAGCGAAAAAATTCTTTTCAAGCCGCTCATGGGATTAAGTTTATTGAGATCGGGTTTCATGGACTCGCCGGAAAACAAAAATTGCGTCTGGATCATATTGACGATTATGGTTGTCGCAAAAATAACCGCCAGCAAAACCAAAATGCTCATGAGGATCGTGATCACGCCGTAGGAAAAAAGGCCGGTAAACATGCCGAGATTGAGATCGCGGGCGGTCGGGATCTGGCGGAACATTTCCTGCGCAAAAGACAGCAGCCGGTACCAGATAGTCTCGGCCTGTCCGGCAAAAACACGGTAAGCAACGATCAGCAGAACGGCGGTGGAAATCTCTTTGGAATGGGCGACCTGCCCTTTTTTGCGCAGCTCCTGCAATTTATGGGGCGTGGGCTCCTCTGTTTTATCTCCCGACTCTTCGCCCACCAGCGGCCCCCGCGGTTATTTCTTCTTGCTTGCTTTTTTGGCGGCGGCCAGCTTTTTCATAAATTTATCCACGCGGCCCTCCGTATCCAAAATCTTTTGCTTGCCGGTGAAAAGCGGATGGCAGGCCGAACAAATATCCACGCGGATTTCTTTCAGTGTCGAGCCGGTCTTAAACTGCGCGCCGCAGGCGCAGGTAGCCATAACCTCATGATAATCAGGATGAATGCCCTTTTGCATAATTTTCCTCCAAAAAAGTGGGCTAATCTTACAATAACGCGGGTTTTTTGACAATGCGCGCCAGTTTCCGGCGCGGCCGTTTTTTGCTAAGATGATAAATATGCGCCCCAGATCTTGCAGTTTCTTTTACATTTTATTATTCTGCGGAGCTTTTTTATCCGCAGGCGTCTGGCAGGATTTCAACGGCCGTTTTGAGGCGCGCGTGCCGCCGGGCTATCCGCCGGTGGCCATAAACAGCGTCAGTGAATTCACGCCGCTGCTCGGCCAGGCGGTCAAATTTACCGCGCAGAGAGAGAACGGCGCGGCTGTCATCGTGGTCGAAGGACGCAGCGCTCTTGAGGATGTCGACACACTGGCTTTTTTCTGCCGGACGGACACCAGCTGTGAAATGGAAATCGCTCTGGCGGATAGCCGCACGATCACGGCTTTTGAAAATATTAAAAATTACCTGCCCGATCAAACGCTGACCCGCCAGTGGCAAAAAGCCGAAATACCGCTGGACAACCGCGGGGTCAATATCCATGACCTGCGTAAAATTTACGTGCAGCTGCTGCCAACCGAAGCAGACAGTGAAGTCACTTTGTATCTCGATGACATCACGCTGGAAAAAGCGGAAAAAATAAAACCCGCCTATCAGGTCGTTTATAATTTTGATAGCGACCAAAAAAGTATTTTTGCCGAGCTGCCGGCGCTCAATACGCGCGACGCTTACCTGGCGCTGGCCGTGGAAAGCCAGGAACATTACGGCACGCACGGCAAATCTCTGCAATGCTCTTTTGAAACGCGGGAAAATCCGGCGGAAATCTTTTTTCCAATGACGCCCAGTCCTAAAAAAAATACCAGCCTCAATTTGACCAAGACCAGTCTGGCGCTACGCAGCGAATATCCGCTAACCCTGACCCTGGCGCCGGAAACCACCGCAGAGTATAAAAAATTAAAATTCGGTGAAATCTATAAAGTCCGTCAATATCAGATCACTTTGCGCGAACCGACCTGGCAAAAACTCACGTTGCCTCTGCTGAACGGCGCTGATTATTACGGCTTGCGCGTCATTATCCCGCCGCAGACCAGCGGCGTATTTTACCTTGACGATCTGAGCTTAAATTAGTAAGACCCGCTGCTCGCCTGTTGCGCGGCGGCGTCCGCTAAGCTGCCGCCCGCCAAAACGATTAGTTGTTGGCTGAATGTTAGACACTTTCGTCCCATTATTGTAGAGTTCGTCACAAGCCAAATCTATATCGTCATTCCAGCTAATGCCATAACCGCCAGCGTCAACTTTTACCTGCTCAAACAATCCGGTTACGTAAGTCAAGGGTTGAAAAGCTTCTATTTCTTTAAACAAAGGCTTTAGATCGTACTGTTTCCTTTCTCCCTTTTCAAACTGGACTAAAAGACAATGATCCGGCAGTGCTTTTACTTTTTTGACCTTGTGAAACATAAATTTCCTCTATTCTAGCGGCGGCAATTTTCTGATCTTTTGCGTATTCCAAATATTCAGCAATTCTGTTTTGTATTTTTTCACCCATTCTTTAGCCAGCGTCAGGGCTTTAGCAGGTAAGTCTCCCTCTAGCATTTCCTGCGTCGTGAACATGCGGCGGATTATGCTCGCTTCCCTTAAAATATATTTTAATAGAAAGCCCATAAAATCTAGAAATTGTCGGCATACTTAAATCCTTTTTCGCCTTTCTTGTCTCGGCCCTTGCGCTAATAACCAGCCGTCGCCAGCTCTCTTAATAACTCACTGTCAATCCGGCGATCCCTACCCGCGCCCACTGGCTTCGTTGAGCAGCGCGGCGTCGTCCGCTGAGCTGCCACTGTTTACCGTATCATCAAATAAACCTAAATCGTCTTTAAATATCTTTGCTATTTTCGTACAAACATTCCGGGTCAATGTCTATTTCGCCGTTATTCCAAACTGGTACTCCGTATTTTAGCCGAACTTTGTCAAAAACAGCCTTGTCTTTCAACGGCTGAAAGGCAGGGTATTTTAATAAGGGTTTGACATTATATTCTTTTTTTTCGCCTGTAGAAAAACTAAGCAATAGTCTATAATTATTCAACGGTTTTACCGCCGTAATATCTATTACTGCGGAGCTTTTTCCTGGCTCTCCAGCATAAGCAATATCTTTAACAATATACATATAAAGCTCCTAAGGTTTTATTTTTCCAATACTTTCTTTTCTCACAGCTCTATTCCAGGCAGCATATAACTCATCCTCGCGCAAAATTATCCAGGCTAGTACACGCCGTAGTTCTTTTACTGGCAATTTACCATCCAGCAATTCCCCGTCAAGGGCAATGGTCGCTTTATGTTTATTATAAATCACATGGATATGCGGCTTATGGTGTCGTCGCGTATCCGCAAAATACATTTGAATTACAATT
>JAIRWS010000142.1 GCA_031268855.1 Candidatus Margulisiibacteriota bacterium
TACGGCCTGAGTATGGACTGGTGGTTCGGCGAGCTGGACAAACTCAAGCCCCAAGACGCGGCCAAACTGGAAAAGAAAGTCGCGGAATTTGAGCTGCTCAGCAGTTTTAATAAACTGGATAAGAATGCCAAAACTGTGGTGCTGCGCCTGCTCAAAAACTACGCCAAAGAACGCAAGTATAAATAATTTATTATTGCTTGATATATAACATCTTTCCGACACGGTCGATGTGCGCTCTGAGGTCGGGATTTGTAATCTGGTCATAAACCAAAACATCAAATTTATACGGCAACGGCAACTCATTTAAATCATCGGCAATTAGCGCGCTGCCCTGCCAGTCAATTACGCCGCGCAAAGCAATATCAATATCTGAATTATAGCGGGCAGTGCCTTTGGCCCGCGAACCAAAAAGCATCGCTTGTCCCACCTGCGGATATTTAGCAAAAACCGCGCGAATTAAATTCAAGGCTTGTCGATCTAATTGTCCCATTATTTTACCGCCCAGAAAGCGTGCAGTTTTACCAAAGCTGGTAAAAAATCGGCCTGTATTTTCCCCAATATCTCAACAAATTTAGCGTGGTCGTAGCAATGCGCCATTGTATTGCGCGCTAGCATCATATTGATAAAAATTTGTCCGTCTTCAATAACACCTAAAGCAAAAGCTTCTTTAATAACAGCGCGCGGGTTGCTTTCTTTTAACACGACCCCGTTTTCCTGCATATAATCTCTTAACGTATTCAAAGCCAATTCATAAGTGTATTCAAACCGCTGGATCGCGCCTTCCTGTTCCAAATCGTTTAGCGAATCGATTGCCCTGTCTTCAATAGCGGAACGCAACAAACGAATAGCTTCATTATAATTTTGAAATCTCTGTTTCCAGCGAATGTCTTGATCTGGCATACTAAGCTCCTTTTATCTATTATACTCTCTCTTGCCCAAAACTCAGCCAATTTTCGCGGGCAAATAAATAATACTTCATTTCGGCGCTATTAACTTCACCGCTGTTTCGGGGAAACATTTGTAATGCTCCGCGATCCAGTAAGCCAGTTTGACCAGATTTTCGTCAAAGCAGGGCGGGCCACTTATCTGCCGGACGGGAATGGTCTTGAATTCTGGCGGCGCGACAAAACACAAGATGTAACCGGTGTATGGCTTGCCGCGCAGAGTCGCCTCCGCCGCGCAGCCGATCTCAGCGTCATCCGGCACGGAATAAGTATAGATCTTTTTATTGATATATATTTCCGCAAATTTAGTCATGCGCGGCTGCCAGCGCGGCGCTGACTTTTTCGATAATCTTCTCCGCGATCTTTATTTTCGGCAGCTTTCCCAGAGTTTCCTGAACACCGCTCTTTTCCAGCAAAACCACCGCCGCTTCCGCGCCGCCCAGCGCGGAGATGTCGTTGGCGGCGAGCAAATCCAGATTTTTCTCGCGCAGTTTTTGGGCGGCATTCTCCAGCAGGTTTTCGCTTTCCAGCGCAAAACCAACCAGATACTGCCGTTTTTTCTGACCGGCAAAATATTGCAGCAAATCCTCGGTTCTGACCAGCTCGATAGTTAATTTTTCCGGAGAGGACTTTATTTTGCGCGGACTGACCTGCGCCGCCCGATAATCCGACACCGCCGCGGCCATAATTAGCGCGTCAGCATTGGCAAATTCCGCGGCGATTTTTTCTTTCAAGCCACGCACGTCCAGCGCCGCGGCGTCGATATACACCGTGTCCGCGCCGGCTTTTTCCGCGGCGGCTTTTAAAGCCAGACCCATTTGGCCGGAAGAATTATTGGCCAGGACGCGCACCGGATCGAGCGGCTCGCGCGTGCCGCCGCCAGTAATGACAATTTTTTTGCCGCGCAGTTTGGCCGAAAATCCCAGCGTTTCCTGTATTTTGGCCAGAATAATTTTATTATCGGGATAACGTCCCGCGCCACTCACGCCGCAGGCCAGATAACCGGAAGCCGGCTCGATAACCGCGACCCCGTATTTTTTTAATTTTCGCAGATTTTCCTGTGTGAGCGGATTTTCCCACATGGCGGTATTCATGGCCGGCACGATTATTTTGGGACAGCGCGCGGCCAAAAAAGACGCGGTCAAAATATTATCCGCCAGACCATTGGCCAGTCTGGCAATGGTGTTGGCCGTGGCCGGCGCGACAACATACAGCGCGGCGTCCTCGACCAGACCGATATGCGGCACCGGCTCGCCGCCCGCGGCAAATTCCGCGGCGCAAACCGGCTGACGGGAAACCGCGCGAAAAGTCACTGGCGTGACAAATCTGGCCGCGTTTTCAGTCATAACAACCTGTACCCGGAAATCCTGCTGGCGCAACGCGCTGACCAGACTGACCGCTTTGTAGCAAGCAATACCGCCCGTTACGCCGACTATAATTTTCTGGCCGCTCATAGGTAAAAACTACTTGTCGCTTTTTTTCTTGGCGCCTTTGGCTTTTTCGATAATTTTCGCGCTCAAAGACTCCGCTGTTTCGGAGTCCGGCTGCGCGATCTCAGCTTTGATCTTGCCGGCGTTGATCTCATCCAGCGCGATCACCAAGTCTGTGTCGTCTTTTTCTTTGCTTAATTCCACCTGCTGCACCGCGCCGTCCTTGAGCTGGCGCGCGCGCTTGGCCGCCACCACCGACAGCATGAAACGGTTGTCCAATTTTTCCAGCACTTCCTCAATTACTATCTCTTTCATCGTCCGTTCTCCTTTTCCAATTTTATTTCCTGGTCGATTATTTTGTTTATTTTTTTTACGCAGGCGCCCAATTGGTCGTTGACCACCTGATAATCATATTCTGCCGCTTTTAACATTTCCACGCGCATCGTTTCCAGCCGGATCCGCATTGTTTCCGGCGTTTCCGTGCCGCGGTTCTTGATCCGCTCGACCAGCGCGGCTTCGCCGGGCGGCAAAATAAAAATCGAGCGCAATTCCTTAAACTGCCGCCGCAGATTGATGCCGCCCTGCACATCGACTTCAAAAAGCACGCTGCGGCCAGAGCCCAGCATCCGGCGCACCTGCGCGCGGCCTGTGCCGTAATAATTGCGGTGCACTTCCGCGTATTCTAAGAACTCACCCGCGGCGATCATCTGCTCAAACACCGCGCGGCTGACAAAAAAATAACTCACGCCCTCTGTTTCCCCGGCGCGGGGCGTGCGCGAAGTGTACGATACCGAAACGCTCAAATCCTGCCGGTTGCGCAAAATTTCTTGTATAACCGTACCTTTACCCACTCCCGAAGGACCGGATATCACCAAGAGCATTGCCGATTTTAGCACAAAATAAAAGCGTTTGTAAGCTAAGCCACTTTCATGACATAGATGACCGCAAAATATTTCGGCACGATGGGAACGGCTGTCTGCGGACTGCCGCCACCGCCGGTAACTGTAATGCCAGTGGTACTTTCCTTTGAATCATAACTAGAATCAGGGCTTGTTGCTGTTGCTCTATCCGCTCCTGAGTTGCCAGCGTGAGACCAATTAATCGGAATAGTATGAGTGTGTCCCGGATCATTAACCGTATGCGTGTGAGCAGGTAAATTAGCGGCTACCAGCGTTACACTATCGATTCCGACCGCGGCTGTTCCGCCTTCTTCCATGCCGCGCAGGAATAAATTGCGCAAATTCGGTGTGCCGCCATTACCATCGCATATTTTCCATTTGGCCTTGAACGCGGCATCGGAACTGTTGTAATAAGTCGTATTACGCATGGCTATGATCGTCCCTATCGGTAACACAAGGTCAATGATACCCGCTAATTCAGCGCTGACCCAGGCCGTCACCGCTCCGGTTGTTGGATATTTGACCGCATCATCTTTGTTGGCAACAGTAATTGACGCGGCTTTATTACTCGTGTTTTCGTTTCCAGATAGAGCCGTGGCCACCGCTTTTTCCGTCGGTATATTGTCGTCGCTGGCATTCGTCGCGGTGTCTATAGTCGTGGTTCTGGTTAGCGTGCCGAGTGTCCCCGCTGTCCCGGAATAAGCCACGATATTTTTGGCTATGTCGGCGGCGAGCTTATCCTGCTTGGCATTATTCAAGGCATCAAAGTTTTTCCCGACCAGCTTGGATGTTGGATAATAGCTGTCGCTGGAATTAGCGGTCAGAGTATCCGCCGTGTCGTCCGCTGAAGAGGCCTGTTTGTTGGCGACTTTTTCTTTGGTATTCAGCGCCGCGGTCATGGTTGCCGCAGAAAGCGGAGCGCCTGTCGTAATCCCGGTATAAGTATCACTGTAATTGTCTGCGTTTGCCATAAAGATACCCCCTGTAATTTTGCTGTCCTGATTATAGCACATTTTATATTGAAAAGCAATAATAGTTTATACATATAAATGTAAGCCGGTTGAACGGTTAAACTTTAAGCGCGCGCTCAAAGAAGGGGCTATATGGACAAGACCGCCATCGAAAAAGAATTAAAACTGCTGATCAGCACGAAACTGCAATTGATCAAAAAACAAAACGGCGCTTCTCTAGAAAAAATGGCCGAGGAAGTGGGGCTGGAATACGCTTCGTTCTACAATATTTACAAAGGATTTAATCTGCCCAGACTGGTCACGTTATTTCAGATCAGCCGGCGCTACCATTTGCCGGTAGAATTTTGGTTCAAAAAGGCGGAAGCGCTGGCCGTCAGAGAAGAGGCCGGCCTGCGCCGGAAGTCCGCCGAGTCCGAGCTCGTCCAGCTTTTTAACGAGCTCGATCCCGGAGCCAAAAAAATCCTCAAAAAAATGCTCAAAGGCTATCTCCGCCAGCGTCGCGCCTGATCCGAACAAAATTATCCCGGCTGCCCAGGCTCAATTATTTGTTAATTCCAGCAGGACTGCCGCGCCGTCTTTTTTATAGGCGGTCAGCGTGTAGACACCCAAGCCGCCATTCAAACTGTACATAATCCGCCCAGCCTGATCACTGGCCAGATAGTCCTTGCCGGTAAAAGGATTGCGGAAACGCTTCAAGCCCAGTTCATTGACCAGCTGCGCCAGCGGTGTGGATTCGCCGTCAGGATAATGATCATTATCCAAATAGTAGCCCTCGACTTCCGCCTGCACATTATATAGAAGCGCGCGCAGGGCCGCTTCTTTGGCGCGGTTTTGCGCGCCGGCCAGATTGGGGATCAGGACAGCTGACAGCATGCCGATGATCGACATCACGACCAGCAATTCCATTAACGAAAATGCTTTTTTCATCACTCACCTCCTTTCGTTTACAAAAACTTCCAACATTTTTGCCTGCCGAGCTTAACAAGACAACGAAGTTGTCGACGTTAAGCGAGGCCTACGAGCCCGCATAGCGGGCGACGTAAGTCCTTACAAAAACTTCCAATATTTTTGCCAAGTCCTCCATAGGTAATACTGCAAGAAAAATGCCAGGTTTTCCTCGATCTTGTGTATAATGTATTGGCGTATGCTAAAAAAATTATTCGCTGTTTTGAGCGTTTTATTTTTGCTGGCCGGCTGCGATACGCCGCCGCGCCGGATAATTCTTGAGGCGGCGGACAACCCTCTAGAGATCCTGCGGCAAAAAGACATTTTGCGGGAACGCGGGATAAACGATGTCATCCTGTCTGAGCTGGCCATAAATTGGGACGCGCCGGCCGAAAGACTGGCGGACAGCCGCCGGGTGTTTCGAGAATTCCGCAAGCAGCAGCTTTTTCCGCACTGGCAGATCAATCTAACGGAGACGCTGCCCAAATGGGATTCCGCCAACTGGGCAACGGTCAATACCGCGCTGTACAATATCGTCAGCGAGGCCAAACATGCCGGAATTCAAGGTCTCGTCATTAACACCGCCGCCGGACGGCTCTGGAATCCTTTGTACAATCCGCGTTACAACGATATTTCTGACAATCTGGCTGAACAGATCATTTACCAGCGCGGACGCGATTTCATGCAAATTATTGAGAATGTTTATCCGCAGATCGAGATTGCCGTGTATCCGGTCGGCGCTTTTGAACGCAGCACGCCCAATTACACTTACTGGCATCATTTCGTCAACGGCCTGGCCAGCGTGCAGCGGCGGCAGCCAGTCAAACTGATTTTTAACAGCCAAAATTCTTACGGCCGTTTCGTTAATACACCTAACGCGCCGCCGTCCGCTCTCGAAACAGCGGATCTGCCGCTGCTTCCACTGTATAAAATTCCAGACCACTCTAACCCGGCAGAAACTCTCGCCAATATTCAAACGCTATATGAAAAATATTCACAGATCATTCTGCGTGCGAAGTATTCCGCTTTGTAATATAATACAGGCATGCGCAAAGTTTTGATCCTGCTATTGCTGTGGCTCGGCCTTGGTCTGGCCGACACCAAGCTCGGACACTGGTATCTGGTTATTCACAGCAACTCGCCCTATATCGCGGAAGAAGGCGACAAAAGCCTCAAACAGTTAAAACAAAACACAGCGGTGCGTTTGATCAAAAACGAGACCGTCGCGGAGACGTTGTTTCTGCTGCCCTGGCGTGTGCTAACGCTAATGGTCACAATTGAGCCGCGCGGCAATTGGCTGGTCGAAGATCAAGACGGCAACCGCGGCTACGTGTGGGACAGCGATCTCAGATACGCGGAAACGCAAAACAAATATTAATTCTCTGCTTTGACTTATTTCCGCCAAAATATTTTTTTGATGGTATCACATTATTTATTTTTTAAAACTCCATTCCCGCGTAACTAAACAAGGGGCGAAAAAAACTCCAGGCCGTCAGCGCGATAATGCCGCCGGTCAATAAAAGCAGCACCGGCTCAAAATAAAAAATGATTTTGTTGATCCTATTTTGGTAATCCTGTTTGAAATTTTTCAGCAAATAAACCAGGCCGCGCGAATAATTGGCTCCGCCGCCGACCGTCAGGAGCTTTAATTCCTGCGGCTGGAACAACTCCGCGCGGGAGAGAGCCTCGCCCACCGACAAACCTTTGGCCAGATAAAAATAGACGCGGCTCAAAGCTGACGGCGGCGCGCTGCGCAAATACTCGCTCAAAAAATTGGCCAACGGAATCCCCGCGCGGTCGGTGATCGCCAGCAAATTAAGCGTCTGGATAGACTCCAGCGTCCGGCGCAGGCCGGTTTTTTCCAGCAGATAAGCATAAATAAATTTGCCGTTCAGCAAAAGCAACACCAATCCGCCGAGAAACAGCCACTGCCAAAACGCGGAATTAGCCTGGCCGCCCAGTTCGGTTATCAGACTGTTGAATAACGGCAGCAGAAAAAAGATGAACGCCAGCAGCATCAGCAGCGTGAAACCAAGCGTCAATAAAGGATAGGCGGCTTTTTGGCGCAGCGTGTTTTGCAAAGCTGTTTGGTCGCGGTAATGTTCAAGCGCCAGCGCGACAAAATCACGCAGCCGGCCGTTCAACTCCGCCGTGCGCAAAACTAAAAGCATTTCCGGCTCCAGTTCCCAAACGCTGCTCCAGGGCTCGCCGCGCTGCAAACGCCGGCGGTATTTGCGCCCCAGTTCGCTACCTAAGAGATCCAAAATTTCGCTCTGGCTGTAGCCGCAGTCCAGCAGCGCGTCGAGTTCTTCCAGCAGCTCAAGATTTTTTTGCAAATTGCTCATGGCCGCATCCAATCGTGCATTTTGTACTGCAGGGCTTCCGCCGCGTGTTCTTCCAGAACCTCCGGCGCGCCGCTCAAGTCAGCTATAGTCCGCGCGACTTTCAGAATACGGTCGTAGGCGCGGGCGGAGAAACCCAGTTTTTCGGCGGCCGTAAAGAGTAATTGCCGCGCGCCCGTCGTTATCCCGGCCAATTCTTTAAGCTCGGCCGGAGACATGCCGGCATTGGCGTGCAGACCGCTACGGCCGGCAAAACGCCGTGTCTGCCTATCCCGCGCCGCGGCCACTCTCTGCCGGACTGCGGCTGAGGATTCGCCGCTGGATCTGGCATCCAGCTCTTCCGCGCTCAAAGACGGCACTTCGACGAAAATATCGATCCGGTCTAAGATCGGCCCGGATAATTTTTTCCAATAATTAGCGATCTGCGGCGGCGTACAAACACATTTTTTCCGCCGATCCATAGCGTAACCGCAGGGACAGGGATTTAGCGCCGCCGCGAGAATAAAACGCGCCGGATAAGTCAGCGCGGCCAGCGCGCGGGAAATAGTGATCTCGCCGTCTTCCAGCGGCTGGCGCAGGACTTCCAAAACAGAGCGGTCAAATTCTGTAAACTCGTCCAGGAACAAAACGCCCTGATGCGCCAGCGAGATCTCCCCGGGTCTGGGGATCCGTCCGCCGCCGGCAATGCCAACGCCGCTGATCGTATGATGTGGCGCGCGAAACTGGCGGCGGCGGATCAGACCGCGGCGCAATAAACCGGCCGCGCTGTAGATTTTAGAAACTTCGATGGATTCCTCATAGGTCAAATCCGGCAGAATAGTCGGCAGACGCCGCGCCAGCATGGTTTTGCCGCAGCCCGGCGAGCCGATCAGCAGCACATTATGTCCGCCGGCCGCCGCGATCTCCAGCGCGCGCTTGGCCAAATACTGGCCTTTGATCTCCGCAAAATCGCCGTTAAATTTTTGCGCCGTGCCGGAAGGAACCGGCGGCTGATACGGAATAGCTTTTTTCGCCCCGCGCAAATAGGCCAGCGTTTCCGCCAAATCGCGCGCGGGCAAGACCCGCAGCCCTTTGACCAGAGCCGCTTCCTCCGCGTTGTCCGGCGCCAGGACAATTTCCCGCAGGCCGTTCTGCGCCGCCGCCAAAGCCATGATCAGCACGCCGCGCACCGGTTTTATTTCGCCGTTTAGAGAAAGTTCGCCCAGAAAAATCTTTCCGTTCAGCGCGGCCGCGTCAAACAAGCCGGCGTTGGCCATCATACCGACGGCGATTGGCAGGTCAAAAGCCGGGCCTTCTTTGCGGATCGCCGCCGGCGCGAGATTGATCGTATATTTGCAGAAAAAATCGACCGGCAGGCCGGAATTGCGCAGGGCGGACTCGATACGCTCTTTGCTCTCCTTGACAGCCGCGTCGGGCAGCCCAACTATAATATGCTGCGCCAGACCGCCGCGCATGTCCACCTCCACGCGGATCAGACTCGCTTCCAGCCCCAGCGCCGCCGCCGAATTTACCGTAGTCAGCATATTTAGAAAAATGCAACTTTTATGCCAGTTGGCAAAAATCTTAGAAAAAACGACGGTTGAATTCCGCCGCTTTTTGCCGGAAAATGCGGCATGGTTTTACTGCAGGCGCTGGCCGCAAGTTTTTTGGTTAGTTTGGTGTCTTTTGCCGGCGCGCTGGCTTTGCTGGTCAAGGAAAAAGCTCTGCGGAAAATTCTGCTGGTTTTGGTGGCGTTCAGCGCCGGCTCGCTCATCGGCAATTCTTTTCTGCATTTGATACCCGAAGCGTTGCTGGAATTAAGCGAACACTCGCCCGTTTTTTTCTCCGTACTCGCCGGTTTTACCTTTTTCTTTCTGCTGGAAAGATGTTTGTACTGGCGGCACTGCCATCACGAGAGCTGCGCGGTGCATAATTTTTCGTATCTCAATCTCTGCGGGGACGCGGCGCATAATTTTATTGACGGGCTGATCATCGGCGGCAGTTTTTTGCTCAGTCCGGCTGCCGGCTGGATCACCACGCTGACGGTCATGAGCCACGAGATACCGCAGGAGCTGGGGGATTTCGGCGTGCTGCTCTACGGGGGCTTAAGTAAATACCGAGCGCTGGCTTATAATTTTGCTTCGGCTCTGACCGCAATCCTTGGCACGGTCTGCGGCTTTTTCTTCGCCCGCCAGTCCGCAATTTTTACCGGGGCGCTTTTGGCCTTTACCGCTGGCGGATTTATTTACATAGCCAGCAGCGATTTGATCCCCGAACTGCATGAAGTTCAGGATAAAAAACAAGCGCTGCTGAATTTTTTGACTTTTATTTTAGGTTTGGCATTCATGTACGCGCTGACTTTTCTACCGGAAGGTTGATTTTAAAATTTCTTTCTCGTGTATTTTTTGCGTTTCCTGGACAGATTGTTTATCATTTCAAGAACAATTTCTTTGGTTTGAATATTCAGTTTTTGGAAACTGCTGAGCAGCTCAAATTCCACTGTCTTTTCGCGGATCCGCGCTTTATCCCGGGCACACTCTCGTGACTCCTTAAACCACCAGTTCATATCTAGATTATAAAATTTATTGATATTGGCCAGCGTCACCAAATGCGGCAGCGTAGTTCCTTTCAGCATACGGCAATATTGCGCGTAATCCAAATTCAAATCTTCGGCGGAATTTTCCAGTGTCTTTTTGCTACGCTCTCGGAGCAGACGGAGCTTCCTGCCAATTAATAACTTCAGATCTTTATCTGTTATAAGCTCGCCCATGAAGACACACCCTGCCTGTAATTATTCTGTAAGTCTAGTTATTTACGAAGCATTTCTTTATAGATTGTATTCAGAAAATTATATAGACTTTTTTACATATTAATGCTAGACTTAAGACAGCTTAAAAAATCAAGGAGGTATTTATATGACAAAAATATTGCACGCTAAAGTTGAGGCGGGCGAGAAGCTGCTGGCCAGTGACATCCTCGATTTGACTTTTTTTCCGATGGGTTCGATCTTGATGATGGACGGCGGCTGGACGGACGGGCGCGGCGGCTGGTACATCTGCGACGGACGCAATACGCCTCACGGCAAGACTCCGGATTTAAAAGATAGATTTATCCGCGGCGGGACTTCCAGCGGAGACTCGGGCGGCGGGACAACAACTCTGGCCTCAGCCAATCTGCCCAGCCATAATCATGCTTTGGGCGGATTGACCATCACCGGCGGCGATCATTCACACGGTAACGGCACTTTAGCCGCTTCCAGCGGCTCAGCGAACCACTCGCATGGCAATGGCACTTTGGACGTATCGATAACTGGTGGGGCGCACGGACATTCGATCAATGATCCGGGACATACTCATGCAATAAAGCTTTCCCATGAGGAGAAAAACGATCAACAAACTCCTACTCAATCAAATAATGCCCATGAAGCCACTGGCTATACTGAAAGCGCAAAAACAGGTATTACTATAAACAACAACACTAGTCATAATCATACCGTCACACTCTCAGGCACGATCGGGTACGATGACGCATCTCATGGCCACAGCATGAGCGGCGCTATTGCCTCTGCCGGACACACTCATGATATCTCCGGCGGGACTATCGGTAATACCGGCGAGGGCGCGGCGTTCGATGTGGTGCCAGCGTATTACACGGTGATCTATATTAAAAAAATGGCGTAACAACTGCCAATGCTGACATGTTTCACCGCAGGCGAAACACCCCACCGCAGCTAACGCTGCCGCATCCCCTTGGTAAGGGGAGGCTGTCTGTCGCGCAAGCGACAGACTGGTGGGGTGTCTCGCGCAAGCGAGATGTTGGGACACGTTATAAATCTAACGTTTGGCCTGCCTGCCAAGGACATAAATTTTGCTGAATATTTAATTCTTTTCCACTAAATATTTCCAGTAGCGTTTCGGCATAAATTGTCTTTGCAGTTTAGGATTTTTTCTTTCTTGTATGGCCACCGCGCGCCAAAAAGTTTTCCATAATTCCTGATAATGGCTTTCCCGCGCGGAGTATTTGCCGCGCGCGTCCTGAAGATCCACCGCGGAAAATAAATTGAGCTGACAGTCTTGATAGATCAGCGCCAGGCCGCGCCGTACATCGTGGATCAGCCAGTTTTGCGCGCTGAAGCGCGCGCGGCAATGTCCGGCGAGCAGAGGCAGCACTCCGTGATCCGGCTCGCAGGCCGCGTAAAAACTCCCATCGCTCAATTCCTGAAAACGCAGCAGGCCTTTTAATCTCTCCGCCTCGCGCGCGACCCGGCGCAGACATTCCAGCGCCGACGCTATGTCTGGATCAGCGTAGTTTCCATCCAGACTGCGCCCGGCAGACAGCGTTTTGCGCACGTAATTGAAAATTATTTTTTCTTTGTCCGGGAAACTGGAGAGATAGCAGCATTGCACATTGTAAAAAATTTCCAGCTCCCGCAGTTTGGCCGAAACTCTGGCCGCTTTCGCCGGATCGGCCGTTATCTGCTGAATTTCATCGAACAAGCCTTTTTGATAATTTTCCGCCGTGACAATTTCCGGCACAATTTTCAGGCGGTAAGCTTCAAAAACCGCCGTCAGAAAACCTTCCAAACTGCCGTCGTAAACAAACAGCATAACGTCAGGCGGCAAAGAGCGCCAGCTGTTCCTGGCCGGGCAGGAGTTTTTGTTTTGGCCCGGCTGCTAAAAACCGGTACAAAGCCGCTGGCGAGGAACGCGCCGCGCCGTCCGGCAAACGCCCGCCGCAGACAATAAAATACCTGGCGCGTTTCCAGACCACACCGATCCTTTGCAGCGCTTTGTCCTGCAGCGCGTGAAAACGCCGCGCCTGCATGATCCGTTTGGCGGAACGCACGCCAATGCCCGGAATACGCAAAAGCGCCGCGTACCCGGCCTTATTTATTTCCACCGGAAAAAATTCCGGATGCCGCAAAGCCCACGCGGTTTTCGGATCGACGAATTCATCAAGATCGGGATATTCCGGCGATAGTATTTCAGCGGCGGAAAATTTATAAAAACGCAGCAGCCAGTCCGCCTGATAGAGGCGGTGTTCGCGCAATTTGATCAGACGGTTTTTTTCCGCCGCCGCGGCCGGCTCCTCCAGCAAAGCCGGCAGCCGCTTATCCGCGTTGACCGGCACATAGCCGGAATAATAAACACGGCTTAAATTATGCGCTCGATAGAGCCGCTCAGACAGACTGACGATCTGCAGATCGCGCTCCGGCGTCGCGCCGACGATAAGCTGGGTGCTCTGTCCGGCGGCAGGCGCGACAGCGGCCACGGCCTGCATAGTCCGCGCGATAACCTGCGGCTGCTTATCCGGCGCCAGCAGCCGCAGACTCGGCGCGCTCGGCAGTTCGATATTCGTGCTCAGTCTATCGGCATAGCGGCCGGCTAAACGCACCAACTCCGGCGAGGCGCCCGGGATAATTTTCAAATGAATGTAGCCGTAATAATTCTGTTTTTCCCGCAAAGTCCGCGCCACGCGGATCAATTGCTCCATAGTATGGTCAGGACTTTGCAGCACGCCGGAGCTTAAAAACAGTCCTTCTATATAATTACGTTTGTAAAACTGAATGGTCAGGTCAATTAACTCCTCGGGCGTGAACGCGGCGCGCGGCACGTCGTTGCTACGGCGATTGATACAATACGCGCAGTCGTATATGCAGTAATTAGTCAGCAGCACCTTGAGCAACGACACGCAGCGGCCGTCATCCGACCAGCTGTGGCAAATCCCCGCGCTGACCGTTGAACCCAGGCCTTGCCCGGCCAAACGGCTGACCTCCCTCGATACCGCGCGGGAAACACCGCACGACGCGCAGGATACATCGTATCTGGCCGCGCCGGAAAGAATTTTGATCTTTTCCTGCAAATCCATAACCGGATTATATCAGGCCTAATATAGAACAGGCAACAAGTTCTATTTATTGTTCTATATAATTTTCAGCGTATACCAGCCTTTATTTTTTTCGACACGCAGCGGCAGGCCAAAAACCCGAGAAAGCAGCGCGCTGGTCAGGAGCTTTTCTTTCGCTCCGTCGGCAAAAACTCTGCCGTCTTTGAGAATAATGACGCGCGTGATCTCCGGAATTATTTCTTCCAGCAAATGGGTGACTAAAATTACGCTGCGGCCGGTCTGCGCCAGATGGCGCATGTTTTGCAGAAATTGGGCGCGGGCTTTGATGTCCAGTGAAACGGTCGGCTCGTCCAGCACAATGACCCGCGGCTGATTGATCAGCGCGCGGCCGATCAAAAAACGGCGCAGCTCGCCGCTGGAAAAAGTACTGGCGGTTTTCCTGGTCAGTCTGGTCAAGTTAAGCCCGCGCGCAATACGCCAGGCTTCTTTTTTTTGCGCGGCGGACACGCGCTGATTTTCGTGAATATCGATGCTGCCGAAGAGTCCTGACAAAATTATATTCAGCCCCGCGCAATCCGGGCGCCGCTGATGCTGTTCCTGCAGCGCGCTGGAAATGACAGCTAATTTATGGCGCAGGCTGAACAGATCCCAGCGCTCCTGCCCGAAAAGCCGGATCGCCGGTTCGGCGCGGTACAGCGGGTAAATATCGCCAGACAGCATTTTGAGCAGCGTGGATTTTCCGGCGCCGTTGGGACCGAGCACCGCCACCTGTTCGCCCAGATCAATTTCCAGAGAAATATTTTTGAGAATGGCCTGCCCGCCACGGCGGACAGAGGCTTTATTCAACCGCAAAAAAATCATCTTCTAAATATTAGCATGGATGATAACCGGAAACATTAACCCTAAAAAGATGAAATCTCCCGCGAAAATTTACGATAATATTTAAAAGAGCCAGCGTCGGCGCGCCGGTATTTGAAATCTGAAAAGGAGAATTGTTTGTTATTAACGAAACAAATATGTCAGCCGGAAGTTATTCTTCAGACGAATAGCGTTACTATTTATACGGATAATAATAAAACACTGGATCTTGAGTTGACACCGATAGTACAGCAATGGTCACGCAAGGAGTTCGAAAACGTTTGGCATATTGCCAATAAAAACGAAAAACCGCGGATGCTCAGGAGCCAACCGGCTTATTTGCGGGAAGTTTTCAGCTCTCATCTGACAGCTTTTGCGGTGGAGAATACGCCCGCAGATTTACAAGAATTTCTCACCGCCGTTAAAACGCCATATCCCGAATATGCTAATTATTGGGAGTTTACCCGGGCCAATGTGGATATATTTATTTTCTGCCAAAATATCCATAATAAATTGTTCAAGCGGACGATGACCGGTATGGTGGGGCCAACTTATTTTGATGAGTTTTATTTTCCGCGGCAAAGAGTTATTTTTATGAATTCTTATGATTCTAAACTGCGGTACTCCTTAGGCTTAGGCATGCTTTATTTTTACGCCTCTTTTGTTGTCCATGAAACACGCCATAAATTAGACCAGAATTTGTCCCGCCTCGGCAAATTACCTAAATTTTTCACGACGTACCTAGAGCCGATTGAGCGGCGCGCCAATATTGAGCAATTACAATTTGCCGCCGCCTCAGAAAAAATATTTCCTGATCTACGCACTGATCAGCTAGCACAAGATTTACTTTGGCTGGATATATGGCCGGAGATTAAGAAATATAATCAAGCTCTGCATTTGGAGAAAGATAATATAGAATTGGAGCGTCCGTAGAGTTAATTGCTGCTTGACACTAATTTTAAATGTTACTACAATGAAAAGAACATAAGCCTGAAGGAGTTTGTTATGGAACTAGGCAGAAAAATCCGCGAAACCAGAGAACAAAAAGGCCTCACCCTGCGCAAGCTGGCTAAAGACATCGGCGTGTCGCCCAGTTTTATTTCGCAGGTCGAACAGGGCAAAGCCTCACCGTCGGTGGACTCGCTGACGCAGATCGCCAAAAATCTCGGCGTGAGCAGTTCGTATCTGCTGGGCGAGGACGACCTGGGGATCGGCCTGCTGACTTCAGCCACGTCGTCGATCAAAAACAGATTTGCGCTGGAGAAATTAAACTCCGTGCAGGTCAAACGCCTGCTGCCCGATAATATCAATAACAATATCGAACCGGCTCTGCTGGTGCTCGAACCGGGCGCCGGTTCGGAAGAAATTACCGGCCAGAACAGCGGTGAAGAATTTTTGCTCCTGCTCGACGGGCAGCTGGACATCAAGGTCAACGAAAACATCTACACGATCCCCAATGGCCAGACTTTTTATTTTCCGGCCAACTCGGTGTATAGTTTCAAAAACAACACCGGCGCCGCCGCCAAAGTGTTATGGATAAAGGCGTAATTGCCGCCGCGTTAATTTTGTCTCTGTGCTGCGCGGAACCACAACTGCGTCTGGGACTCGGCCCGACCAATTATGACCACGCCGATTTCTCATTCCAGGCGAACACCGGTTTTACCGAATTGACCTTTAATCCCGCAGCGCGCCTGCAGCTCGGCTTGAAGTACACCAGCAGCGGAGTCATTTTAAATCAAAGCCAGCGTTTCGACGCGCGCGGCCTGCTGGCGGTGTTCAAAATTTACCTCAACACGGTCAGCGCCAAAACTCCGTATTTCGGCGGGAATTTCGGCTGGCTCAATACGGAAATCAGCTCGTCCCGGTCTCTGTACACAGCGCGCGGCGCTTGGTGCGCTGAATGGCTGGGCGGATATTCTTTTCGGCTCAATGAACTAAACCGGCTCAATCTCGAATACGCGCATCAGGTCATTGACGGCGGCTACGTGCCGGACGCCAAATTGCTGTCCGATACGTGGACTCTGTCCTGGGCTGTGACGCTGGAACCGTTTTCCGAGCAGCCGCGGTATCATCAAACTCCGGCGGAAAGCATCGCCACCAGACAGGAGTATCTGCGTCAAAAAATCACCTACAACAATGAGCAGATCCGAAAATATGACGCGCTGATCGCCAAGTACAATCAAAAATTTTTGGACAAATCCGCCAGCGACGCCGAATTAAATGAACGTGATTTTCTGCTCGGCCAGCGCGATCAGCTGGAAGCGGACAATCAAAAAATGCTGGAGCTGCTGGAGAAATAACCGACGCTTAGTATATAATCCCAGCATGTTCTCTCTAAAGGAAGTCAGTTACAGTTTCCAAAAAACCGTGCTGGATAATATCTCGCTGGAAATCCCCGCCGGCCTATTTACCGGCGTCGTCGGGCCGAACGGCAGCGGCAAAACTACTCTGCTACGGCTCTTGAGCGGTTTTTACCACGCGCCGCAAGGCCGTGTCCTGCTACGCGGCCAAAATCTCGCGGCGCTGCGTCCGCGTGTCCGCGCGCGGCAGATAGCCGTGGTGACACAGATCAGTATCCTGAATCCGCAGTTCACCGTCCGGGAAATGCTGGAGCTTGGCCGCGCGCCTTATCACCGCTGGTTTTGGCAGCGGCAGACCGCCTCGGAAAAAAGCCTGCTGGAAAAGATCACCGCCGATCTAAAACTGACCGGGCTTTTGCCGCGCCGGCTCAAAACGCTGTCCGGCGGCGAATTGCAGCGCACGGTCATCGCGCGCGCTCTGGCGCAGGACACGCCGGTTTTGCTGCTCGACGAGCCGGTCAATCATCTGGATATTCATCATCAGCTGGAAATTTTGAGTTATCTTAAAAACCTGACCGCGCAGGGACGGACGATCATCGCTGTTCTGCACGACCTGCGGCTGGCGCGGCGTTTTTGCGACAGTTTGCTGGTCATGGACAACAGCAAGATCATTGCTGGTCATCCGGAAGCACACCTAAAATCCGGTCTGCTGGCCAGAGTTTTTGAGCTGCCGGCAGATTCGGAATTCCTGTGTTAAGATAAATTATGCGCCAAACCCACCGTCTGCTCGACGCCAATGTCAACCGCGCGCGGGAAGGACTACGTGTCCTGGAAGACATTTGCCGGTTCATTCTCGACGATCTTCAATTAACGGACAAAATTAAAACCATTCGCCATGCTTTGCAAGACTTGATCGGTATACCGGACGGGCTGCTCGTGGCCAGCCGCGGCGCGGCTGAGGATATCGCGCGCGGACGCCCCGTGCCGCGCCGCGCGGATCTGCGCCAGATCGTCACCGCCAACGCCAAGCGCGCGGCGGAGGCTTTGCGTGTGCTGGAAGAATTTTGCGCGCGCGGCAGCGCCATAAAAGACCAGCGTTACTTGGTTTATGATCTGGAAAAAATTATCAGGCAGAAAATTCTGCTGCGGCAGCCATTTTACCGCGACGTTTATGTGATCTCCGACCAGCCGACTGTTCTAATGGACGCGGTCAAAAACGGCGCGCGCGTTGTGCAGCTGCGGGATAAAGAAAACAGCGCGGAAATCATTTACCAAAAACTTTTGCCGGTCAAAAAATTAAAAGAAAATCATGATTTTGTCTTGATAGTGAACGATCATCCCGAACTTGTCGCGCGCGCCGAAATAGACGGCGTGCACATCGGGCAGGACGCTGACCCGGCCGCCGTCCGCCAAATGATCGGCGCGGACAAAATACTCGGCCTGACCACGCACAATATCGCGCAGGCGCAAAAAGCCGCGGGATTAAAAGTGAATTACATTTCCGCGGGGCCGGTCTGGGCCACGCCGACCAAACCGGGGCGCCAGCCGGTGGGGCTAGAATACGTGCGCGAAGTCGCCGCCAGTATAGACCTGCCTTTTGTGGCGATCGGCGGCATAGACCTGACCAATGCGCAAAGCGTGATAGATGCCGGAGCTAATACTATTGGCGTGGTACGCGGCGCGGGAGACGCGGCGGAGTATTTAAGGATCATTAAAAATAATATTGTTGGTAGGCTTTAGTAGGGTTGTAGGTTTAGAAAATCCTCGTCGCCATAATAAGGAATATCCTCACTAGAATTTATTTTATAAACCGGATTATCTATAATTAGTATGTCTTGATATTCTTGGAAAAAATCTCCTCGATACACAACATTTCCTCGATACACAACATCTATAATTTTCCCCGTACTATCTAATTTCATTTCAGAGAGACTTGTGTTAATTGTGGGGGCAAATACAGTTTTTATATATCTGCCAAAAACATTGGCTAAATTTGGCTTATTATCTTTACCTAGACCAGTCGAGCAGCTATCTAAAACCAATGTATTTATGTTTAATTTAGTCAGGATTTCCCCATATACATCTTCGAGTAGATTTGGCGTTAAATACTCCTGGCCAAAATCTATGCGCCCCTGACTACCGTGAGCATTGATGATAAGTGCTCTTTGTTCTATAGTTTTTGGCAGATGAGTTTGCAATAAAAGCAAAGCTTGATCGATGTCTTGCAGTGAATCTATTTCAAAAAACAAAATCTGATTTTTTCTATCTAATTCTGAATAGAACTTCTTAAAGACCTCTAACCCGCCATTATGGTCTTTTTTGCCCTGCCAAATCACGATAACTGGTTTATTAGGGTCGAGCTGCTTATTGGCCAGTCTGAGCCTTTGTTCTACGAGATATGGTGCCCAATCGCCAAGCCTACTCAGATAAGTAATATTTAATTCATCAATTTTAGTTTTGCGGGCGGCGGCATATTGCCGCAGTTCTATGGCCAGCTCGGCAATCAGTTTTTCTTCTGCTTCGTATTCTTGTATATTTTGTGTATAAATATCTACAATATGTTGTAGAGCGTCCATATCTGCATAGTTTATTTTGTGCATCCTTCTATACTGATAAGCATCATATGACACATAGCCGCGAGATGGCAAAAGGAAATCTTTGTCGCTCAAGCCTGTTAATGTTTGGTAGGATAATGTATTCACCAGCAATTCCAAGACCTCAGAACAATGGAATAAATCTGGTTCAATGCCACTGTAGTCATAACTAATATTGTTAGACACTAAATATTCTAAAAACTCCTTGGTTTTTATCGGATAAGCAGAGGGAATCGTTCTCAGCCCGCTCCGGATCAGCTGCCGGATAAAATCTTCATCTTCCGTTAGAACATCATCTATTCCATCCGGCAAACAAGTCAAACCAGCTTGTACAGCTCGTAATAGAAAATCTTTATCATTTAATAAGTTTTTCCCTATTTTACTGATGTCCTCAACGCCATAACTGATAGCTTCCAAAACAAACTTTTTATTTTCACGAAATTGTCTGGCTATATGGGGAAATACAAGATTGTTGCGTTTAACCAGTTCCAGGTTAAATTTCTGATCGTATTTCAAACGCGGGCTAGTTGATTCAATTATTGATATATGTACTATTGCCATTCGTCTTACAAATTCCATATCATCCAGTAATTGAGGACTGGCGCACTTTATGGTGGCGTTATTAGCGCGTGAACCGCGCTCAAAGGAGTCTTCGATGAATTCAGGATCATCTTTTAGTCTGGAGCTGGCGTATTTTGCCGCCCAGGTATAACGATGAGTGGCCTTATTGATAAAGTCCGCGCTGTCCAGAAGATCTTCCTTAATAAATTGCATTGCCTTTGGATTTCTTTTAATAAGATCAAGCAGAAAATTTTCTTCGTCCTGGTAATATCCGGCATAACTTAAATATTCCGGAGTCTGCGACAACATTTGCAGTACTTCAGTTCTTTTGTTTTGTCTTACAAGATCGCTTATTATTTTGCTATACATACAACAATATATCGTAAGTGGTTTTAGAAAATTTCACGAATTTTTAGACCTTATGCTAAAATCTCCGCCATGGACGAACTTATTATCGGCGGGCAGAAATTGACCAGCCGTTTTTTCTTGGGCACCGGCAAATTTGCCAGCAAAAAAATCATGCGGGAAACCATTGCGCAGTCCGGCGCGCAGGTCGTAACTGTCGCTCTGCGCCGTGTGGATATTCAGCAAAATGCAGAAAATTTCTTGAATTTCATTCCCCAAAATGTGCAGATACTGGCCAATACTTCCGGCGCGCGCCAGGCGGACGAAGCCGTGCGCATCGCCAGATTGAGCCAAGCGGCGGGACTGGGCAATTGGGTGAAGATCGAGGTCATCAATGACAGCAAATATCTCCTGCCGGACGATCAGGAAACGCTCAAAGCGACGGAGATACTGGCGTCCGAAGGTTTTGTCGTTCTGCCTTACGTGACCCCCGATCTATACACGGCGCGCGCGCTGGTCAAAGCCGGCGCGGCGGCGGTCATGCCTCTGGGGGCGTTGATCGGCAGCGGCCAGGGGCTGCAAACAAAATACCTGCTGGAAATTCTGCGCCAGGAAATTACCGAAACGCCGCTGATCGTGGACGCTGGTCTGGGCGCGCCGTCGCAGGCCGCCGCGGCTCTGGAAATGGGTTTCGACGCGGTATTGGTCAACACCGCCGTTTCGCTGGCGGCTGATCCGGTGGAAATGGCCAGAGCATTCGGTCTGGCCGCGCAGGCCGGACGCGCGGCGTATCTGGCCGGTAAAATGCCGGCCGGCAACGCGCAGGCTTCCTCGCCGCTGACGGGGTTTTTGCACAATGAGTAATACAAAAAATATTACAATTTGTAATACACTATGTAATACAGAAATTCTAGCTATTTTTAACGATCACGATCCCGCCCTGCTGGAACAGCTGGCGCAGGAAGCGCAAAAAATTACGCGGCGGTATTTTGGCCGGACGATCAGCTTGTACGCGCCGCTGTACCTCTCCAATCACTGTGCCAATCAATGCGTGTACTGCGGTTTTCACGCCAGCCTGAAAATACCGCGCCGCAAACTTAACGAACAGGAGATCGAAGCGGAATATCAAGCCCTGGCGCACGCCGGCATACAGAGCATTTTGCTTTTGACCGGCGAGTCGCGTCAGCATACGCCGCCGGAATATCTCGAAGCGGCACTCAAGGCTGCCAAAAAATATTTTGCTAATATCGCGCTGGAAGTTTATCCGCTGGAGACGGAAGAATACGCGCGGCTGAACGCGGCGGGCTGCGACGGCGTGACGATCTTTCAAGAAACTTACGATCAAGCGCGTTACAAAATTCTGCACCCCGCTGGTAAAAAAAGCAATTACGCTTACCGTTACGACGCGCCGCGGCGCATTGCTTTGGGTGGTTTACGGCAGATCACGCTGGGAGTACTGCTTGGTCTGGCCGATTGGCGGCAGGACATTTTGGCTCTGCACGCGCAGCTGCGTTCTTTAGAAAAAGAATTCCCGGGCGTGGACTATGCCATCAGTTTTCCGCGCCTGCGGGGAACATACGATTATAAAGAAAAGAATTATTTGGTCAGCGACGCGGAGCTGGTTAAAATTATTTGCGTGACGCGAATACTTTTCCCAAGAATAGGGATCAATCTCTCAACCAGAGAAAGCGCGTCATTCCGCGATCGGGCTGTGCATTTCGGCGTGACCAAAATCTCGGCAGGCTCTTCGACTGCGGTCGGCGGTTATGCCGGTCTTGGCGCTTCACCAGCGTGTCCGCCGGATAGAGCCGTGCTCGAGAATGCTCCACAATTCGCGGTAAATGACGAACGTTCCGTCGCCGCAGTAAAAGCCATGCTGGAAAAACAGGGTTTTGATCCCGTGTTTACGGATTGGCGTTGTTTGGCGGCTTAATTTTCTCACTTAGCAGGCGCGGTTTTTTCGTTCTTTATTTTCGCAAATATTCTTACTGCTCTATCTGCACTAGAACGTCGCGCCGCGCGGCCTTGCGACCGAGAGCGGCTTCAAGCCGCCGAGGAAGTGTCGCTGGCTAACCGAGCCAGCGGCTGGCTTCACTTAACTTCGCAGCTATGTCGAACTTCATAAGTGGCTACCTTTATATCATTTGTTATTTCTTCGACCTTGTCACGTCGGCCGCTACGCGGCCTTGTGGCTCTCACTTCACGTCGCTGCGCTTGTGAAGTTCGAGTAAAAATCACACGTGTCAAAATCCACAAAGACATTTTTGTCTTTCGGCAGCTGCGGATATTTGGCGAATATCTCATTCCACCATTGTCGCTGTAAACTCATAGCTTCCGCTCTGGCGTTCAGCGCGGCGTTCACGAACACCTGCACCTGCTCCGCCGTCACTCCCTGCTGCAGAGCCGCCGGTTGCGCAGCCTGCGCCGCCACGTCGATCCGGTTGTTTATGAGTATCAAACTCTCCACCTCGTCCCGCGTTGCCTTGATACTCAAGTCCTCTCTCCGCGGATGCACCTTCCCGCAAATTGGACAGACCTTCGGCTTGGTTTCCGCAACCTCTTTATTTTTACTGTTATCGTTCGTGTTTGCCATAATTTTTACCTCCTTTTTATTTTTTTGCACATCTGCCAATGTTTCGCTAAAGCGAAACACCCCTCAGACAAAAATCTGCGCCGCAGATTTTTGCCAGCTCCCCTTATCTAAGGGGAGCTAACTTTCCCACCGCGTGCAGCCACAAGTCGCTGTAGAAGTGTCTTCGGCTAACCAAGCCTATCCAGCGCGGTGAATATTTTACCGGAGTGCGCTTTGGTTCGAACTTAACGAGCAGCGCGGCTGCGAAGTTAAGT
>JAIRWS010000143.1 GCA_031268855.1 Candidatus Margulisiibacteriota bacterium
GTTAATCACATCAAAATATGATATGATTACACCGCTAATCACCTCAAGGAGATCACATGCGCCGGTACATTTGGCAAAATAAAAATTGGCAAAACTTTGCGCCGGCCGGCCCGGAACTGGCCGAGTTGGTGGCGCGCGCCCGGTTTTTGCAAGGGCAATTGCTGGGTAAAATATCCTCTCTAACTCTGCGTCTACAAACTGAAGCGCAGGGTGAGCTGCTGCTGGCTGAAACTTTACAAACTGCCAAAATCGAAGGAATGGAATTGAATGTCGAGTCCGCGCGCTCGTCCGTAGCGGCCAGGCTTGGTCTGCCGCAGGGATTTGGCCGGCCTATAGACCGCAGTGTCGACGGGCTGGTGGAGGTCTTGCTGGACGCCGTGCGGCAGCACGCGCGGCCGCTGACTCTGGCCAGACTGAACGGCTGGCACGCGGCTCTTTTCCCCACGGGGTTTTCCGGTCTGCGCCGGATTTCCGCTGGCGCGCCACGGCGGGGCGACATGCAGGTCGTGTCCGGTTATCTGGGGCAGGAAAAAATCCATTACGAAGCGCCGCCGGCCGGCCAAGCGCGCCAAGATCTGGCTGTTTTTTTGCAATGGTTTAAGCAAAACCGCAGGCCCACAGACGGCCTGCTGCGCGCAGCTGACGCGCATCTTAAATTCATAACCGTTCACCCTTACGACGACGGCAACGGCCGGCTGGCGCGCGCGATCACCGATATGGCTATGGCGCAGGACGAAAAAACCGCTTTGCGTGCTTACAGCCTGTCCGCGCAGATCATGCGCGAGCGTCGGGCCTACTATCAAATCCTGGAAACCGTTCAGCGCGGCGGGCAATCCATAGACACGTGGCGCGGGTGGTTCATCACCATGTTCAGCAACGCCCTGCGTAATTCACAGGAAATAATTTCCGCCGCTTTTCGCAAGGCCGCTTTTTGGCACACAATCCAGGATTGCGCGCTCAACAGCCGGCAGCACAAAGTCATTCAAAAAATACTGGACTTAGGAGAATTTGAAGGCGGCTTGTCCACGCGCAAATACGCGGCCATGACCAAGACCAGCACAGCCACCGCCGCCCGCGAGATCGCCTATCTTTACCGCCAGAAAATATTAAAACAATTCGGCCAGGGCCGCAGCGTGCGCTATGAATTAAATCTGCCGCCGATCTAAAAAATTATCCCTGCCAGTAAATTTGGGACAGCTCGTCGGTCGCGCCACCTTTGCCTAAGACGGCTTCGACGACCGTATCTTTTTGCTGGAGCGGCACGATCAGTCCTTTGATCTCCTGGCCGTTAACCAAAATTTTCTTTACGCCTTTGCTGACTTTTTCAGGATTCTTGACCGTGATGCGATAAGTCACGCCGCGGTAAACACGGGTCACTTTAAACTCCGGCCAATCCGGCGGTATACAGGGGTTGATCTGCAGGCCGGTATAAGTCGGGATCACTCCCAAAATATATTTTGTGCTGACCGTGTACATCCACGACGCTGTGCCGGACAACCAGCTGTTGCGGCCAAGGCCAAACTGCGTATGATCGTCGCCCAAAATATTCTGCGGATAATTGTAGGGCGCGGCTTCAAAAATCTCGATAATATCGTTTTTAGCAGCCGGGTTGACCTGATTGTAATACTCCAAAGCTCGCTCGCCATGCCCCATAAGCGTTTCCGCAAACATGACCCAGGGATTGGTGTGCAGGAAAACACCGCCGTTCTCTTTCGCGCCCGGTGGATAGGTGGTCACGCCGCCCTTGCGCCAATCAAAGCCGTTGTAGGACGGCCAGCTGATCTTCACGCCGTATTTGGTGCCGAGTTTTTGACGCAGGCTTTCCAGCGCGATTTTGGCTTTTTCCGGCTCGGCAAAACCCGCCAGCAGCGGCCAGGACTGCGCGTTAATAAAAAGTTTGCTGCCGTCGTTTTTGTGTGAGCCGAGCGGAGCGCCGTCCGCCTCGAACCAGCGCACAAACCACTCGCCGTCCCAGGTCGATTTTTGAAAAGCCTGTTTCATTTCCGCGTAATATTTTTTGTATTTGGCCGCGTAAGTTTCCTTTTGCAAAAATTCGCACAACTCGATCAGCTTGAGCAGGGCGCGGCCGTACAGGCAGCAGGTAAACACAGACTCCGCGTCACCTTTGAGATTGACCGTGTCGTTCCAGTCGGCAAAACCTAGCAGCGGCAGGCCGTGCTGTCCGGTGTGTGCGCGCGTAAACTCGATCGCGCGGTCTAAATGCTCGAACAGCGTCGCTTTTTCCCGCTGCTCGACCGGCCTGGTCTGGTCGTAAAAAGTAATTTCCTCGTCGAGAATTTTGGTGTTGCCAGTCTCTTTAATATACGCGGTCACCGGATAAATCGGCCAGAGATGATCGTCCGAGTACCAGTCGTGGCCTTCTTCCTCGCGGCTGTCGCCGGCGTTGGCTTCCATTGTGGAAGCGTAAAACTGATGCATGGCCGAACCGTCGGGTTTTTGCACGCTCAAAATTTTGCGCAGCAGCGCCATTCCTTCTTCGGGCATATGCGCCATGACGCCGATAATGTCCTGCGAGGAATCGCGGTAGCCGATGCCGCGGCCGCCAAACCCCAGCTGATTGTAAGACAGATCGCGCGACCAATTTTTGGTCACGTGGCATTGCCGCGGATTGTGCACATTGACCATAGAGTTAAATCCGGCGTCGGGAGTCTCGATCTGCAGGGTTGCCAAATATTTGTCCCAAAAATCCGCCAGCGCTTTAAACTCCGCGTCAACGTTTTGGGGGTCTTGATATTTTTTTATCACTGGCAGGGCTTTCTCGACAGACTCGTCCTGACCGAGCAGGACGATCAGCCGCCGGCTCTCGCCGTTTTGTAAAACTCCGAGATGCTGCAGCAGCGCGCCGATATTGTGGCCACGGTTAGCTTCGTAATTGGACAGCTCGGCGTTCTGCAGCGCGAGCGGAGCAGCCCAGGAGCCGTATTCATTGTCGCCCAAAAATCTTTTGCGGTCGGTCTCAAAGGACGAGATCGGATAATTGGAAGTCAGATAATTGACCGCGGTGTCCTTTTTCATAAACGCGTACTGCGTCACGATCTTGAAGCCGTGCTGGTCATTGAGGCGGGAAGTCATGGTCTGCGGCACCCAGTCCGCGTTGGTCAGCTGTTTCAGCGCGTCAAAATGCGTGTATTCCACCACCGGCGCCGCGTCGATCTCCAGCGGCCGGCCGGATTTATTGGTGATGGTGATATCGCGGATCTCCACCGCAGCGCCGTTAGGTACAAAAATTGTGACCTCGGTGCGAATACCGTAAAATTCGGAAATGATTTTCTGATAACTCAAGCCGACATGCGACTCAAACAAATCATATTTATCCAGCGTCGGCACAAAAAACGGCGAAAAAACTTTATAACTTCGCCCCGCGGATTTGTTGTCGTCCGGGGTTTTGAAACGCACATACAATGTAGAGCCTTTAAATTCCGCGGCCGGCATCTGCGGGATATATTTGGTGAGGCGGTTAAGCGCGGGATCGCCCTTGCAAAGCAGCGCGCCGCCAGTATGGTCAACAAAGCCGCCGAATTGCAACGTGCCGATATAGTTGATCCATTTGACGGGCGTTTTGGGATTGGTAATCACGTATTCTTTATTTTTATCATCAAAATAGCCGTAACTAACCACAGTACACCGCCTAAAAAATGATGCGGTACTCTAACATTTGGCCGCCTCAAAAAGCAAGCCGTTTCTTAAGCGTCATTTAACCCAAACGCAACAATTTTTTTCGCTGTATCCGCAGGTATATTTACCGGAAAAACGGGTACCTATTCAGCAGCAAACGTAAGCGGAGGACATGATGTCGGCCAGTTTATTAAAAAATATTTATACGACCAAAAAGGAAACCGAAAAATTGATCGTGGCTTTCGGCGTCAACCGTTTATTTAATAAACCGCTGAAAAAGTCCAAAAAATAAGGACAAAAAGCCAAATCCGCAGGAAACACTTAGTTTCTAATTTCTGTCCGTAGGATAATTCTAGTTTTAAAGAATTTAACGCCTTTAGATTTTTATATTAAAAACTCTAATAAGTCTCATATGTGTGCAACCCATACAATTCACTTGACCGTGTGCCATATTTGTGGTACACTGTAGAAGTGGTTGAAAATAATATGGGTAAAGATAATTGCGTCGTTTATACAGGCAGCAGCTTTACCATAGAGTGGTATTACGATGTGAACGGGTACAGTCAGGCCTATGAGTATTTTCTGGCAACTGCGCAGGAACAAAAACGCAAATTTTTTGTGTTAGTTAAAAGACTGGCAGAATACGGCAAGATTTTTGATAAAACCAAATTTCGTTATGAAGGCGCTGAAATATACGCTTTTAAACCACAACCAGATCGTTATTTGGCGTTTTTTCGGCAAGGGCGTAAAATTATCATTACAAATGCTTTTTGCAAGAAATCGAATAAGCTGCCAAAAAATGAGAAGTTGCGGGCGCAAAAAAACAGGACGGACTATTTAAGCAGGTTTTAAGGAGGGCAAAAATGAAAACAGCATTTGATAAATTCATAAATAACAATCCGCAGGAACGTGAGTTGTTTGACCGAGAGTATAGAAATTTTGTACTGTCCGAGTTTGTTTTAGAAAAAATGGAGCAAAAAAATCTCTCGGTGCGTGCTATGGCGAAAAAGTCCGGTGTGTCACCGACGGTTATCCAAAAAATCAGGGGCAAAAATGCGGAAAATATTAACTACAAAACCTTTTCCAGTGTTTTATATACACTGGGTTATCAATTTACAGTTGTGCCGTTAAAACAATCTGTCTTGTCCCCAAAACAGCGTAAAAAGCTGGTTAAAAATTTTACAGCACCTTGACCAGCCAGCCGAAAGGATCGGGAATTTTGCCGTACTGAATGCCGGTCAGATTATCATAAAGTTTTTGCGTCAGCGCGCCGACTTTAGTTTTGTCTCCGCCGACCGCGTATTCCTGATCTTCGCGGCACAGCGCGCCCACCGGCGAGACGACCGCCGCCGTACCCGAGCCGAAAACTTCTGTGATTTTGCCGGAAGTGATGTCGGAAATTATTTGCTGAATATCCAGCCGATCTTCCACGACTTCCAGTCCCCAGCTCCGGCTCAATTTAATGACCGAGTCGCGTGTAATGCCCGGCAGGATAGAGCCGTTGAGCGCGGAAGTGACGAGCTTCTCGCCGTAAACAAAAAAGATATTCATCGAGCCGACTTCCTCGACATAACGCCGTTCGACGCCGTCGAGCCAGAGCACCTGATCGAAACCTTTTTTCTTGGCCAGTTGCCCGGCCAGTATCGACGCGGAATAATTGGCGCCGGTCTTGGCCACGCCCAAACCGCCGCGCACCGCCCGCACGTATGCATCCTCGATCAGGATCGACACCGGCTCAAAACCGTGCGCGTAATAAGCCCCCACCGGCGACAGGATAATATAGAAGAGCGCTTCTTCCGGCGCCTTCAAACCGACATAAGGGTCAACGCCGATCAGCGTTGGACGCACATATAAAGAAGCGTCTGGGTCTGAGGGCACCCAATTTTGCTCAAGGCGCACCAGCTCGGTCAGAGCGGAGAGCGCAAAATCGCTGTCCAGCGCCGGCAGGCAGACGCGCTCCGCCGAAATGTTCAGCCGCTGAAAATTGTCACGCGGACGGAACAGCGCCACGCCTCCGTCCGGTTGACGGTAAGCTTTCAGCCCCTCGAAAACCTCCGGCGCGTAATGCAGAACCAGCGCCGCCGGCGACAGGGAAAGATTTTCGTACTGGCGGATCTCCGCGTCATGCCAGCCCTTGACCGCCGTGTATTTCAGTGTAAACATTCGATCGGAAAATTCTTTGCCGAAAAGCAATTTTTGTCCAGCGGAAGGCGGCTTTTTTAACTTAGCTTTGTCCAGCTCACGGATGGAGATTTGCAGCTTAGTGGTAATCATGGCGTGCCCTCTTTAAGCCCTGTATAATTTATAATGCCAAATAATATAACCACAAACCGCGATTAAAACAAGACTGACCAGATGGGGCAGATTGCAGCCCAGAAAATACAGATCGTCCGCGCGGAAAAATGACACGACGAAACGCGCCGCGGAATAAAAGATCAAATACAGGCAAAAAATATAACCGTCTTTATAATCTTTTTTTTGCAACCGGAACAGAACTAGAAAAAAGAGAAAATTCAAGATCATTTCGTAAAGCATCGTCGGGTGCAGCGGCAGATTGGGAAACTCGTCGCCGGCCGGAGTGCCAGCTGGAAAAACCAGCCCCCACGGCAGACTGGTCGGCCGGCCATGCGCGTCGCCGTTCATTAGATTGCCGAAACGGCCGATCGCCTGACCGAGTAAAATGGCCGGCGCCGCGCAATCGGCAAATTTCCAGGGCGCGATCTTATAAAACCGGCAAAGCAGATAACCGGCCAAAACGCCGCCGCAAATGCCGCCGTGTATAGCCAGTCCGCCGTGCCATACAGCAAATATTTCCCAAAAATCGCCGCGGTAAAGCGGCAGATTAAAGAGTACATAGTAAATCCGCGCGCCCAAAATTGCGCCGACGAAAGCGCCCAGAATAATATTCAAGATCTGGTCTTCCGTGCCGTTGAGCCGGCGGCGCTTGACCTCCGCCAGGATCAATTTAATGCCAGCCAGCAAAGCAATGGCATACATCAAACCATAATAGCGGATTTGCACGAAACCTAAATCTAAAAAAACTGGCTGCATTTTTTAGATTATAACACAGACAAACCACAGGGAAACTAATTAAACCGGCTATTTAATTTTAGTATTTGTGAATGATTTTACTCAGCTGGGCAATGACTTCCAGTTTTATTTTTTCCGGAATGACCGGCGCGGATTTTTCGGTCTGTCCATTAAAAAAGAACAAATAGGGCTGCACTTTCAAAACCCGTGCCAGTTTCTCGATCATTTCCACAGAAGGAAATCTCCCGCCGCTTTCGATGATGCCGATATAGTTGCCGGAAACGTCGCAGAGTTCGGCCAGTTTTAATTGCGAAAGTCCAGCTATGGCGCGGATCCTTTTCAGATTGCGGATAAAAGTTTTTTTCAAATTCATTATTAGCTTATATTTTAATGAAAAAGCCTTGACAATGGACTAAAGGTATGTATAATTATTATAAAACATAACTAATAGTTATGAAAATTTTGTTTTTTGTCAGCCGCTCGGGAAGTTTTTTTATGTTATATTACCAAGCATGGCCAAAGCTAAAGTCAAATACGTCTGTCAGGCCTGCGGCTTTTCAGCGCTGGGCTGGCTCGGCAAATGCCCCAGCTGCGGCGGTTTCAATACGTTTGCGGAAGAGACTTCTGTTGTCACTAAAACTTTTGTCCAGGAAACCAGATCCGGCAAAATAATCAGCCTCGACAGTGTGAACGCTGGCGCGGAAACGCGGCTGACGACCGGCCTCGCGGAATTTGACCGCGTCCTCGGCGGTGGATTTTGCGGCGGGTCGATCACTCTCCTCGGCGGCGAACCCGGCATCGGCAAATCAACGATCAGCCTGCAGCTGGCCAGCGCGCTAGCCACGCGGGGCTTGAAAACTCTCTACATTTCCGGCGAAGAATCGGCGCAGCAAATCAAACTGCGCGCGGATAGACTGGGCGCCGCCGGCCAAAATATCGCGCTGCTGTGCGCGACAAATATTCTGGAGATCGAAAAAGCGATCCAGGAATACCGCCCCGCCCTAACGATCATTGATTCTATCCAGACAATTTATCACCCCGACCTGCCCGCCGCGCCCGGCTCGGTGGGACAGGTGCGCGAGTCCGCGGCCTGGCTGATCCGTTTTCTCAAAGACAATAATTTTGCGGCGATTTTTATCGGGCACGTGACCAAAGAGGGCGCGCTGGCCGGCCCCAAAGTGCTGGAGCACATGGTCGACACCGTGCTTTATTTTGAGGGCGAGCGTTCACATAATTTCCGCATCGTGCGCGGCATTAAAAACCGTTTTGGCTCGACCAATGAGATCGGCATTTTTGACATGCGCGCCGAAGGTCTTGTCGAAGTGCCCAACGCTTCTGAGCTTTTTATCCAGAACGATCTAGACATACCGGGCACGATGGTCACAGCCTGTCTGGAAGGCAGCCGGTCTTTTTTAGTGGAGATCCAGGCGCTGGCCGCGCGCTCCGCCCTGTCCCTGCCGCGCCGCACGGTCACCGGTCTGGATTACAACCGTGCCGCGATCATTTTGGCCGTGCTGGAAAAAAAGTGCGGTTTGGAATTGAGCGCGCAGGATATTTTTTTAAATGTGGTTGGCGGTGTGAAAGTCAACGACACCGGCGCCGATCTGGCCATCGCTCTGGCCGTCGCGTCGAGTTTCCGCGAGACGATTTTTGGCCGGAAGATCTGCGCTTTTGGCGAGATCGGCCTGGGCGGCGAACTGCGCTCGGTCGGCCAAATCGAGAAGCGGCTCAATGAGGCGGAAAAACTCGGCTTCGCCGCGGCGGTTTTCCCGCCCAGCAATCTTAAAAATTTGCCAAAAAAATACGCTCTGGAATTAATCACGCCGCGGACTCTGGCCGAAGCGCTGGCTAAAATCAGCTAGCCGCTGTGTATTGATTCTCAATGTTCTGGCCAGGATAAATGACGACACGCTGCTTATCCTTACTGTTGAAGTCGGGCGCCGCAGCAAGGTGTACAAATAAGCGGAAATCTTTAGTACAATTCCACCATGCGTAAATTGTTTTTGGTTTTATTATTCGCGTTGATCGTTTGCGGCGGCTGCCTGAACAGCAACGACACCATGCCGCTGACCAAGCTGACCAATGAGCTGACCACACGGCGCATCCTGGCGCTGACTAAAAGATCAACTTACACGGCCAGCCTGCTGCAGCAGCTGCACGCGCGCGCCAACGCGTATTATTCACTGGTCATCGACGACCTCAATAATATACCGGCCTATAATTTCGCGGAGTACAACGGCGTGCTGCTCATTGAAACTTTGGTCAACGGCGGCGCGCCGGAACTGGACGAACTGCTGGAAGTTTACAGCGGCGCCAACAATATCGTCCTGCTCGGCCTCGACGGCAGCTACGCCTCTCCACACAAAATTTCTGTCGTGACCGCCAACTCGCAAAATCTGGACGCGCCGGTTTTGGCAGACACCGCCGAACAGGTTTATTTTCTTTTGCGGAGCAAATAAGTGCGACTGCTTTCCTGGAATGTCAATGGTATCCGCGCCGCGCAAAAAAAAGGCTTTTTGGCCTGGCTGCAAAAAGAGCAGCCGGACATACTCGGCTTGCAGGAGACCAAAGCTGAACCCGCGCAGCTAAGCGCCGAGCTGCTGAACGCGGCCGGCTATACAGCCTATTGGTCGTCCGCCGAGAAAAAAGGCTACAGCGGCACGGCAATTTATACCAAACCCAAACCTCTTGCCGTGCGGCAGGGTTTTGACCGGCCACGCTTTGACCGCGAAGGCCGCGTGGTCAGCGCCGAATATCCGGCGTTCACCCTGCTGAACATTTATTTTCCCAACGGCAAAAAAAATCAAGAGCGGCTGGATTACAAAATGGATTTTTACGCGGCGACTCTGGAGTACTGCCAAAAACTGCAAAAGGCTGGACGGGAAATAATTATCTGCGGCGACGTCAACACCGCGCACCGGGAAATTGACCTGGCGCATCCTCAAGAAAACTCCGGCGTTTCCGGTTTTTTGCCGGACGAGCGCGCCTGGATCGATCAGCTGCTGGCTAGCGGTTTTGTGGACACACTGCGGCAGTTTCACGCCGAGCCGGAGCTGTACACCTGGTGGGATTACAAAACACATTCGCGCGAAAGGAACACCGGCTGGAGGATCGATTATTTTTTTGTCACACGCGGCCTGCAAAAAAACTTAAAGGACGCTTTTATTCTGGCTGATGTCGCCGGTTCCGATCATTGTCCGGTGGGGATAGAGCTGTGCGTTTAGCTGAAATATACGCGCGGCCAAAGCCGGTTATCTCTTTTGAGGTATTCCCGCCCAAAACTGACGCCGGGCTGGCGCCGTTTTTTGCCGAGCTGGAAAAACTTAAAAGCTTGCGGCCGGCGTTGCTCTCGCTCACTTACGGCGCCGGCGGTACGACACAGGGGCGCAGTTTGCTGCTGCTGGAAAAAATCCGCCGCGAGTTTGGTCTTGAATTAATGACGCATCTGACCTGCATTGGTTCGAGTGAAAAATCTCTGCTGGCTTTTTTGCAAAAAGTCTCTGGCTGGGGCATTGAAAATATTTTAGCTCTGCGCGGCGACACGCCCAAAAACAACCCGGATTATCAGCCGGAGAACGGCGTTTTTAAGCACGCGGCGGAACTGATCCGTTTTGTCAAAGAAAACACCGCGTTGTCTGTCGCCGCGGCTGGTTTTCCTGAAAAACACCCTGAAGCGGAAAATCTGCAAACTGACCTTAGGCATCTAAAAGAAAAAACCGCGGCCGGGGCGGAAATTATTTTCACGCAATTATTTTTTGACAATCAATATTATTACGATTACGTGAAGTTAGCGCGCGCGCGCGGCATCAACGCGCCGATCGTGCCGGGCATCTGGACGATCACCAATTTCAAACAAGTTCAGCGCACGGCGGAATTGAGCCAGGCCAAAATGCCCGCTGACCTGCTGAAGAAACTGGAAGCCGCTGATGAAAAAGGCGTGCGCGAGATCGGTATAAATTACGCCGCGGAACAGATCCGCGATCTGCTGGCACATGGCGCGCCCGGCGCGCATCTTTATACGTTAAATAAAGCGGAAGCGGTGGCGGAAGTGCTGAAGAAAGTCAGACTCTAAACCGGAGCAGGTGTCTTTTTTACATCAATCTAATATTCTAATATATAGCTGCAAAGGACTTTCTCGCCAAGTTTTAGTTTCTTCTCGTTCTAGGTCACGATAAACAGCTGAATAGTAAAACTTTAATAGCGCTTCCTGGTGTGTACAGTTTTGGTTTTCGGCCAGCTTTGCCGCTACCATGGCAATTTTACCGGGCAATAAGGAACGAAAATTCTCTTGTGTAATTTCCGGCATATTACGAATTGTCTCCTAAAGGAATTTCTTGGGTTTCAACAAAAGTCAGATATTGTAAAGTTTTCTCTGAATGAAACAGAATTTGATTCACCAACTGATATGTTTTTAGGCGATGAATAGTTTCCTCGACATCCAACAACTCTGACTCATAAAGCGTCAGCGTGGCATACACGCGATCATTGGCAACTGGGCCAGCTACAATATCGTAATTATGCTGAAAATCTTGATCGTTTCTATTTTTCAGCACAAAATCCAGCCAATCTTTGTCCGCAGAGTCAAATTTCAAAACTTTTAACTCTACTGTTTCTAATAAATTATCCGGCGCCTCAAATACAGAAACAAAACCGCTTGTTTGATCTCGGTTTTGGCGGATTTTTACCCATCTCTTGGCTTGTTCAAAATCTGTAGTAGTATAAAATCCGCGTCCAAAATCCACCGTTCGCTTGGGGTCGGGCGTTAATATTTTCGGTTCAGGCACTGTTACTATACTTCCGTGATATAGCTTCACTTTTTTTCCTCAGCGGCAATAAAGTTTTCGATAGCCGCCAATATATAATTCCAACCCTGTGTGTGCAGCGCCTCATAATTAGCAAATAGATAGTTAATCGCGCCGGATTGTTCAAACCACTTGGCGGCAGCAGCTCCCGAAACTTTATTTTGCTTAGCGTACATTTCTATACAAAATGATACAAATTCTGTTTTTTTGGTTTCAGTATTCATTACTATATTATAACCGAAATTAGCTTGTTTAACAGAAGCTTGCTGTTTTCGTAAACGCTACCTAGTCGCTCATACGATGAATAAAGCGGACGCGGTGGCGGAAGTACTGAAACTGCTCTTCTAAAAAAAATGGGACAATTTAACGCAGCTTACGATAAATTATTAGATGTATGTTTTTGAAAAAAGCGGGTATACATATGGCGTGCCTGTGATATATACTATACTTACACTTACGGAGAAAGTAAAATGATTTTTAATAATTACTTAGCAGTTTGGGGGCGCCCCCCCCCCCGCCCCCCAGCCATCTAAAACTTAATTGTTAGGTCTTTGTTTGTTTGTTTTTTTTTTTTATATT
>JAIRWS010000144.1 GCA_031268855.1 Candidatus Margulisiibacteriota bacterium
CAAAATATCGGACAGAGTTGTGCTGGTGTATATGGCGGTACAGATAAATACCTTTCAGGAGCTAATGCTATGGGCCTCTTTGAAACAGGCATGGCTTCGCCTAGAAATATAGCGACGAATTCTGTAGAAACCTCAACGTCACATACGCATACAATAACTATTGATGCTTTTAATAGCGGCGGCCAGGCTTTTGACATAGTGCCGGCTTTTTACACAGTGATCTATATAATGAAAATAGCTTAAATTTAAAAACTGGCGCGGGCAGGAACGCGGATGCGGCTGGAATAAATCGGTTTGCTTTAGCTGCTAATTTTGCTGTAAAATGAATTCCATTTTTAGGGTGGCGTAGCCAAGTGGTAAGGCAGCGGTCTGCAAAACCGCTATGCGCCGGTTCAAATCCGGCCGCCACCTCCAAAAATGTTCCAAAGCCATGATTATTAGGGTGGCGTAACGTCGCGCTTCGCGCTCGTTGGCCTCACTTAACTTCGGGCTAAAGCCCTTGTTAAGTTCGGCTACGCCAAGTGGTAAGGCAGCGGTCTGCCGTTTTAAGCCGGTTCACTGTCCGCTTGGTTAGCGGACAGTATTTCCTCGCCTGTAGAGAATTTCAGGCTCGGTCACAAATCCGGCCGCCACCTCCAAACGAGGAATATGCCAATTTGTGCCCGGACACACCAGATGTAGCGTATATACGCTACATATAGCGTGTCCGCCTTTCATCTAAAATATGCTAAGATTGACCTGTTTTGGGGGAAAAATGTCCGAGCAGCGGATCATTAATTCATTTATCGAGCTGGTGAAGATCAACTCCACTTCGCGCAACGAAGCGGCGATCCGTAAATATTTGCTCGGCCAGCTGCGGCAGCTGGATTACCGACCGGCGGCGGATAAAAAAGGCAATATTCATTTGACCGTCAACGGCGCGCAGGTCAACGGCCCGGTTATTCTTTTTAACGCGCATCTGGACACGGTGACGCCGGGCAATAATGTTCAGCCAAAAATTTTGCGGGACAGGATCGTCAGCGGCGGAGATACAGTGCTGGGCGCGGATGACAAAGCCGGTCTGGCCGGCATACTGGAAATGCTGCGCCTGCTCAAAGAGAAAAAAATTCTGTTCCACAAAATAAAGATTATTCTGACCGTCGAGGAGGAGATCGGTTTACGCGGCGCCAAGGCTTTGCGTTTTGAGGACGTCAAGGCGGATTATTGTTTTGTGCTGGACAGTGACGGCGACGTCGGTACGGTGGTCAACCAGGCTCCCGCGCAGGAGATTTTGGATTTTTTGGTCAGAGGTAAATCGGCGCACGCCGGGCTGAATCCCGAGGACGGTGTGAATGCGATAAAAATCGCCGGTCTGGCCATTGCCAGGATCAAGAGCGGCCGTATCGACAGCGAGACCACGGCGAATATCGGAATTATCCGGGGCGGCTCGGCCAATAATATCGTGCCGGATGAAGCGCTGGTCAAAGCCGAAGCGCGCAGCCGTAATGAACAAAAACTGCAAAAACAAATTCGTTCTATGCTCAGCGCTTTTCAAAACGCCGCGCAAAAATTGGGCGGTTCGGTGGAGATTAAGCGCGCGCGGGAATACGAGGCCGTCGATCAACCGGCGGATTCGGCGATCGTAAAGATCACCCGCGCCGCCGCGCAAAAAATGAATTTGCCGCACAAAGTCGTGGCTTCCGGCGGTGGTTCTGACGCGGCGCTGATCTTTGGCTACGGAGTGCCCACGGTCGGCCTGGGTATCGGCATGGAAAACGTCCATTCCACGCGCGAGTATATCACGCTGCGCAATCTGATCTTGCTGCCCAAATACTTACTGGCCTTGATCCAGGCCGCTAGCGCTTATGAACGCGCCGCACGTCGCTAGATTTTTGGACTATCTGCTCTACGAACGCGGCTATTCGCCGCTGACCGCCGAGGCTTACGCCAATGACTTGCAACATTTTATCCGGACGTATCCCGCTTATCTGGCTTTAGACCGTCTGACTTTGGAAAAATATGCCGAGGAACTGCCGGCTGGCCTGGCCCATGCTTCGGTCTCGCGTAAACTTGCGGCGGTCAAGGCCTTTTATAAATTTTTGTATCAGGAAGACATTGTTCCGCAAAATCCGGCCGCCGAACTGGCTATGCCCAAACTGCCGACGCGCCTGCCCAGGGTCTTGTCGCAAAAAGAGACCGCGCGGATTTTGGCGGCGGCCGCTCTGTCCGCGCGCGACCGCGCGGCGCTGGAGCTGCTGTATTCTGCCGGTGTGCGGGTGAGCGAGCTGGCGCAGATCAAATTAACCGAGGTAAACTTTGCCGAATGTTTTTTAAAAGTCAAAGGCAAAGGCTCCAAAGAGCGTCTCGTGCCTTTGTCCGCGCGCGCGCTGGCGGCGGCCAAAGCCTATATCGAGGAAGACCGCGCGCGTTTGAAAAACCCCGCGCCGGAATTATTTCTTTCACGCAACGGACGCGCCTTGACGCGGCAAATGGTCTGGCTGATCGTGAAGCGTTTGGCGCGGCAGGCCGGGACGCTGAAAAATATCTCGCCGCACACTTTCCGCCATTCTCTGGCGACGCATTTGATCGAGAACGGCGCGGATGTGCGTACTGTGCAGGAAATACTCGGCCACGCCAATATTGCCACAACGCAGATCTACACTTCCGTATCGCGCGAACATTTGCGGCGTGTTTACGCCAGCGCGCATCCGCGGCAGTGATGCTGTAAATTGTTTATTGGGGAGGACGAAATGGATTTTGTAGTTGTCGATATAGAGAACACCAGTTTGCAGCCGCCGAATAACGAAATTATCGAGATCGGCGCGGTGCGTCTGCAGAAAAAAGACGGCCGCTACCAGCTGACCGACCGCTATTCCCAGCTCGTCAAGCCGTTCCATGAAATACCGCCGGTGGTGCAACATTTGACCGGCATCACCGCGCGGACAGTCAAGGACGCGCCGCGTTTTCGGGAGATTGCTGGCGAGTTCCGGGATTTTGTCGGCGACGCGGTGTTTGTCGCGCACAACGCGCAGTTTGATTTGAGTTTGATCGACGATTCTTTGGCGCGTTTGGATCAGCCGCCGCTGGGTCGGCCGTGTTTGGACACGCAGGATATGGTGGCGATCGCTTTTCCAGCGCAGTCCTCGCACCGGCTGGGTGATCTGGTCAAAAGTCTCGACATCGAAGCCGACGCGCATCTGCACCGCGCGCTGGCTGACGCGGAAGCTACGGCCAGGCTTTTGCTCAAAAGTTTTGCAGCCATTGCCGCGCTGCCGCCCGCGGTCTTTCAGCAAATGCGCCGGCTGCTGAAAGATTATCAGGGCGTGGAAAAAGACGTGCTGGAAATGCTGGCGCAGGACAAGCCGGCGGAACGTTCTGCTGGCGGCTGGAAAAACGCGATCGGTGAAAAACAGCGTTTCGAGAAATCTTTGTATTTGCAGGAAAAAGAAACTGCCGACGCGCTGGAGCTGGATCTCGCGGCGGAATACTTTGCGGCGGATGGCAAATTTAAAGATTTTCCGCATTACGAGCACCGGCCGCAGCAGCAGGAAATGGCCGCGGAAATAATCACGGCTTTCAATAACGGCGAGCATTTGCTGCTGGAGGCCGGCACCGGCAGCGGTAAATCCGCGGCCTATCTGATCTCCGCGCTGCTTTGGCTCAAGCGGAACGGCGGCCCGCTGGTGGTTTCCACGCGCACTAAAACTCTGCAGGATCAGCTGGTCGAAAAAGATATTCCAGCGGTGCTCAAACTTTTTCCGGACGACCAGTTCCAGATCATGGTGCTGAAGGGCCGGCAAAATTACGTTTGTCTGCGGCGTTTTGAGGAATTGGCGCGGCAGCTGATCCTGAACAAAAGTAAAGATATTGCTAAAATTTTGCCGTTGTTTTCCTGGCTGGTGTCCACCGCGCAGGGCGATCTCTCCGAGCTGCATACCAGTATTGAACGTAAATATCATTATCAAGTTTGTTCGGAAGGACTGACCTGTCTGGGTGACGCCTGTCCGGACAGGGCCAAATGTTTTTTGCAGCACGCGCGGCGGCAGGCCAAATTTGCCGATCTGATCGTGGTCAATCACGCGCTGGTTTTTTCTGATCTACTGGGTGGCGGGCAGCTCCTGCCGAAGCACCGGCAGATTATTTTTGACGAAGCGCATACTTTGGAAGAGGCGGCGACGGACAGCTGGTCCTTGGAGGCCAGCTATGGTTTTTGTACCGACGAAGTGAAAAAACTTGAGCAGCAAGTGCGCCGGTCGGAATTCCTGGGTCTGGCGGGGAAGTTTCGGGAAAATCTGCACGGATATTTTGAGGAATTGTCGCGCGTGGCGCGGGAGTACGCCGTGCCGGGTGAGGAACGCGCGCTGCGAGTCCGCGATCTGCAGAAACGGCCGGCGCTCTGGCAGGCGCTGGAAATGCTGCGGCTGGAAACGACCAAACATTTGCGTAAAATGCAGAAAGCTGTCGACGAGTATCTGGCCGAATTGCCGGAAGACGCGGACACGCAGCCGCTGCGCAGCGCCAAAAATTCTTTGCAGGAATTATGGAAAAAAGTCGAGATCGTCGCCGCCGGCGCGGACAATTATGTCTCCTGGCTGGCTTTGCAAAAAGGCAAAGCGCCTTATGACATCCTGCTCAAGGCCGCGCCGATCGATGTCGGCGCGCTGCTGCAGGAGCATTTGTTCACGCAGCGGGATTCCGTCATTATGGTTTCCGCCACGCTGACGATCAATAACTCTTTTGATTATTTTGCCGGACGCTTTGGTTTTGTGCGGGAGACAGACAGACTGCGCCGCAAGCAGCTTGGCTCGCCGTTCGATTATCAAGAAAAGATGCTTTGTTTGCTGCCGGCCGACCTCGGCGGCGCGGGGAAAAAAGACGCGCAATTGGAGCTGGATATAGACGGGCTGCCGGTGCGCGACGTGCGTGCGGCCGAGCCAAAAGCCGCGGCGGCCACCGAAAAAGAACATCAGCTGCGCGCGGCGGAATATCTGGCGCAGCTGGCGGAGATCACCGAGGGGCGTATGCTGGCGCTTTTTACCAGCTACCGCTCGATGGAGCAGGTATTCAGATATTTCAAAACGCTGGCGGACGACGCCGGGATACAGGCCTATTGTCAAAAAACGCACGGCTCGCGCCGCGCGCTGCTCAACCGCCTGCGCGGCAATAAACGCACAGCGCTTTTCGGCACCAGCTCCTTCTGGGAAGGCGTGGATATTCAGGGTGACGCGCTGTCGGTGGTGGCGATCTTTAAGCTGCCTTTTGCCGTGCCGACCGAGCCGGTGACCGAGGCGCGCAGCGAGGTGGTTGCCGAGCGCGGCGGCAAACCGTTCTTTGAATGTGCGCTGCCGCAGGCGGTGATCCGTTTCAAGCAGGGCGTCGGGCGGCTGATCCGCAGTAAAAAAGACCGCGGTATTATCACTATTCTCGATGAACGGGTCTGGACTAAAAATTACGGCGGGGCTTTTTTGCGTTCTATCCCGGAGTGCGAGATCATCAAAGCCACGCAGGCCGAGATTTTAGCCAAAGCGCGGGAGTGGTTTTAAAATATCTTGTAGACAAATGTGTGACGATAGTGTATCATAGTTAATGAGGAGTTTTTATGCGGTTTGTTGCGGTTAGGGATTTTCGGACTAGCTCGGCGAGTATCTGGCGGGATTTGCCAGCGGAGCAGGAAATGATCATCACCAATAACGGCAAACCGATAGCGCTTTTGACACCTTTGAACGACGCGACTCTGGAGAACACCGTGGCCGCGGTGCGCCGCGCCAAAGCTCTGGATGCCGTAAATGTTATGCAACGGCATTCTGTGAAACTGGGCAATGATAAAATGCCGTTGAAAATGCTTAACCGGCTGATCCGCGCCGCGCGGCAAAGATAGCAATGAAAATTGTTTTGGACACCAACGTTATTGTCTCAGCGTTGATCAATCCTAACGGCGCGCCGGCACGGGTTTTAGCTTTGGTCTTGAGCGGCAAAGTGATTTTATTGTATGACAACCGTGTTTTGGCGGAATATGAAACCGTTTTGCGCCGTATTGAATTTGATTTCCCGCAGGCAGCGATCGCGGATCTCCTCGCTTATCTGAATTCCGCGGGAGAATTTGTCAACGCTGAGCCGCAAAAGGCAAAACTGCCTGATGAGACGGACAGAAAATTTTACGAAATATATAAAAGCGGCGCGGCAGACTATCTGGTGACCGGCAATCTCAAACATTTTCCTCAAGAAAAACGCATCGTCGCGCCGAGAGATTATTTGCGGGAAAGTTACGAGCTATAGGTACAATAGCATTGTCCAAAAATGCAGCGCCGAGCCGGCCAGCACCATAACGTGCCACAATTCATGATAGCCAAAGTGTTTAAATAAATTGGGTTTCTTGAGCGAATACACCGCGCCGCCCAGCGAGTACACCACGCCGCCGCCGATCAGCGGCGGCAAAGCGCCGGGGTCGAGATTGGCCAGCAGCGGCCGCACGGCGATAATGATCAGCCAGCCCATGAGCACATAAACCATCGTGGTCAGCCAGCGCGGTAGATCGATGAATATTGCTTGCAGAGTGATGAACACTACCGCCAGTCCCCAGACCAGCCCGAACAGCGTCCAGCCCCACGCGCCGCGCAGCGTGATCAGGCAAAACGGCGTGTACGTGCCGGCGATCAGCGCGTAAATGGACAGATGGTCAAATTTGCGGAAAACCTGATTTTTGCCGCCCGCGTTTTGCGGCAGCCAGTGATACATTGTGCTCCAAAAGTAAAGTAGAAAAAGCGTGAGGCCAAAAATCGAAAATCCGACGATTTTCCAAATAACATCCTGTCCCGAAGCGATACTTTTAAGTATCAGTAACGCCGTGGCCGGCACAGCTAAAACTGCGCCAAACAGGTGCAAAAGGCCATTGAGCGGTTCTTTAAGCGTCATAATCGGCATCATAACATGAAATGGCGGGCGACGGCTGACCGCAGAGTTTTTCTATGCCGGCCAGCGTCTCCCATAATTTACCTTTCCAGCAGCTCCGCGCCGAAATAACAGGACAGGCCGTGCAGATAGTTGAGGTATCTGGACTTGACCTGCTCCAGCGCGCCGTCAAAAGAGATACGCACCGAGCGTCCGCTCTGCAGACAGGAACGCACATTTTTTAAACTGTCACAGGAAGAGATATTCACCGTGTTGAAACGCCGGAAAACATTCAATCCCTTGCAACCCAGAATTATCGAAGCGTCAAATTTTGTTCTATTCATTTTCCCCTCCTTTTCCCTCAAGGCCGGCTCGGGGGCGGCCGGCCTAAAAGGGATTTTTTTCGCTGAATGGCGCACGTCGGCCGCAAAGCGGCCTTGTGGGTCTTGCTCCACCGCATTGGTGAAGCTCTTCACACGTCGCAGACTTCGTCTGCTTGTGGGTTTCGCTTAACTTCGCCAGCATCGCTGGCTTGCTAAGCTCAACTAGAACAGATACTAGAACAATTCTCTTGTTCTGTCAAGTGTTTTGTGCTACGATTTGTGCTATGAAACTGCATAAGATACAAGAGGAATTGCTGGCGCTGCTCAAACGTTCGCAAAACAATCCGCTGACTATCCGCGAGCTGCAGGACGAGTTAGGTTTGAGCTCGACAAGCGTGGTGGCGCACCACATCAAGCAGCTGGAGAAAAAAGGCCTGCTCAAGCGCGACCCGGCCAATCCGCGCAATTATTCCGTGACCGATGACGAGGACGGCGTGCGCATCACTTATCTGCCGCTGTACGGGCTGGCGCAGTGCGGCCCCAGAGGCTCGATCCTTGACGGCAATCCACTCGATAAGATCGCTATTTCTTCGGAGTTGATCCGTTTCCCCGTGAACGAAATGTTTCTGGTCAAAGCGCGCGGCGACTCGATGCTGCCCAAGATTAGCAGCGGCGATCTGGTTTTTGTGCGCCAGACCAAAACAGCGGACAGCGGCGAAGTAGTGGTCTGCGTCAATGACGGCGAGGCTTTGATCAAAAAGTACCAGAGAGACAAAAGACAGGTGGTGCTTTCCTCGCTCCATAGCGAAAAATACGCGCCATTCACCGCCGCCGCGGATTTCCGCATCGAGGGCGTGGTCAAGGGTGTGCTGAGTTATAAGTTTTAGCTGATAAATTATGTTAAAATGGAAATATGAATATCGAACAATTGCCAGCGCAATATCGCCAAGATGTCCAAACTGCCGCCGCTTTGCTCAAAGATGAAGGCTGCAGGGCTGTTTATTTGTTTGGGTCATTGGTTACGGGGAAATTTCGTAAAAATTCAGATATAGATATTGGTGTATCAGGTTTGCCGGAGAAAAAATTTTTTAAAGTCTATGCCAAACTTGACGGCAGCCTGGCTGGAGAGGTTGATCTGATAGATTTTGATGAAAATAAAGATTTTTATGCCCTGTTAGATTCTCTGGGCGAGGTGGTTAGAATTGAATAACGGACTGCAAAAGAAAATAGAATTTGAAATGGAACAGATAAACCGCCTCTTGAATGAAGCGGAGCCATTGTTGATTTTGTGCAGAACAAAAACGCCGGATTTTATGGAAATGTCTGCCGCCGCGCTGTGCCTGCATTCTTTTTATAATGGTATAGAAAATATACTGTTGCTGATTATAAAACAGGAAAATTTAAATATTCCTGAAGGCGAAAAATGGCATAGAAAATTGTTTGAACGAGCGTTTGAACCGACAGCTGCCAGTCCGGCAATTTTTAGAGGAGAAATCAAAGAAACATTAAGTGAATTTTTGAAGTTTCGCCATTTTGTCAGACATGCTTATGGTTTTAAGTTGAAATGGGTAGAAATGGAAGATCTGGTGAACGGCGCAGAGAAATTGTGGGGTATTTTAAAAGAAGATATAAATTCGTTCATAACAAGTAACTGATTGTGCATAACACTGTTTTTATGAGCGCCGCCGCGGATTTCCGCATCGAGGGCGTGGTCAAGGGTGTGCTGAGTTATAAGTTTTAGCGCGTCACGCAACGATTTTTTAAAGAGGCGATATTAACGCTAACGTAGCCAGGCAAAATTTAATGGCTCATTTTTGTCTATTATGTCAAACTCATGATGATCAGAACTTACAATAGTTGCCTCGGCAAGACCAGCTTGAGCCAGGCAAACCGCATCCGCCAGGGATATCTTATATGTTGCTTTCAAACGGCCTGCGGCTAAAATCAGTTCATCTGAAATATCGCTAATAATTCTGATGTTGAGTTTTTGCACATCTTGCAGCATTTCGGCTGCTTTTTCTTTTCCACAATCTTTGTAAAATCCGTAATAAACTTCCAGTAAATTTAGTTTATGCATTATTACTGGATTGGATTGAGCTGAAGATAGTACGGTCTCTACGAAGTCAGCGCCTGGCTCATTGGTTAGGTAAGCGATTAAGGCGCAAGCATCCAGGATGTACAGCATGATTTAATTAAAGCTCCAGAACTTTATCCTTTTGTTTCTGGACGAAATATTTATGAGTGGAAAAAATTCCCTGATACTTTCCTTTAATGTTGCTGGACACCACTGGCTGACCATTTTTAGGTAGCGGCTTCACCGATACCTGCCCAATATTGGGTTTTAGCAACATTAAAAGTTTTTCTAAATTACTATCTTCGTTTAGGCGCAAAATAATTTCCACCATAAAATGCCTCCAATTAAAATGCTTTAATATTATAACATTTTCCAGAGGGAATATCCGGTATTTGTTGCCAACTGGCGTTGGGGCTGTTCCTGACCGAACGGAGTGCGCTGGCTTGCAACGAATTCCGGTAGGTTACGATATCTTATTGTAACAGATAAACATTTTAGCATGTTGCCGGAGGCGCGTTATGAAA